>JBMSJH010000005.1:0-22358 GCA_049418705.1 Aquirufa sp. | reverse complement strand
TGACGGTTTGCGAGAATTCCATTGTTCCGCTTTCCTCTGCTTATTCCTGGACGATAAACGGGATCCCCGCCGATTCGGTCCTAGCGACTCCCTCCTTGCAGGGCGCAAAATTGAAGGCCTTCTCCCGTTTTTCAACGCTACCTTTCGGATCCTGTGTGCTAGCTTCGAATGAGGTAACACTGAGCGTCACCTCACTTCCTGCCGCACCCGTCCATGCCGTAAAACTAGTCAAAGCCTGCCTAGGTCTCCCCTTTTCCCTAAACGCCACAGGCTGTTCGCCTTCCTTGACGTTTTGGTACGATATTTCGGGGCGGAAAGTAGGAGAAGGAAGTCGACTCTTAGTGACTCGGTCTGATAGCAGCATTTTTCGTGCGAGCTGTGTTAAGTCCGGATGTGAAGGACCACTGTCGTTAGGGGTAAAAACTGCCCCCATTCCTATACCCGAAGCACCTGAAAATACGTCACCTTCCTATTTCTGTTCAGGCGTCCCTTTCTCCTTGCAAGCTAGCGGAGGAGTAAACAATATTTGGTATGAAACCGCCACCGCAAAATCAAATCTAAGCACCGCCTCTGCCTTAGCTATGAAAGCTATAACCGCGAGTGGCGCAAACGATTCTCTACTTACTCGATTGGTAAGCGTAAAAATAAACGATTGCGAAAGCAGCCGAACGCTGGTAACCATTCGCATAAAACCTAAACTGAAGCTAGGGCCACTCGAAGCATTTAGCTTAACTGGAGATCGGACCATCCCTATACCAGAAACAAATGTTAGTCTGGCTAGCCTTCCTATTCGCATTAGCTATTCCTCCTCCGCGAATAGCCCACTAGGGCCTTTTGTCTCTCCTGGACTATTGATCAGGACTGTCATCGATTCCCTCGGTTGTAGCGCGAAAGATACCACCCTTGTTCATTACACCCGAAATGGTCCCATCATTCATCACCTCATTGCCCTAAAAACAACCAACTGTTTAACTCATACTTACCTCATCAAAATTCAAGGTTGCCCTCTTAAAACCTCAGCCATAGGCTCGACCAAACGATACGAATCTCCTTCGGCGGAATTCATTCTAACCGGAGGCCTATATCGATTTATCTGCAACGATGGAGAGACAGACACCATTAGTCTGAACTTGCCCCAATTAAAGCAACCAAGTTCTTCTCTGCGCAAATCCTTCACTGGTCCTATTTGTTCAGCTGACAGCGCATTTCTGAGCCTAAGCATAGACCCTAGCGTTCACTTTATAGGTTGGGAATTAAATGATCATCTCTTTTCTATTGACAAAACGATGAAAGGGATATTACCGGCAGGTGAATATGTGGGTGTTTTGGAAGACAATGGCTGCTTTTACCGAGCTGAAAAAATCCTCCTCGAACGAAAATCAAATCCTCCTACCCCTACCCTAGAAAAAACAGGAGCCTATTTCGTACGCGTTCAATCGGAGGGAATTCCGGAATGGTTAATTGATCAAACCCGCTCGACCGATTCTAGCTATTTTCAAAAACTAAGCAAAGGAAGGGAGTTTTATGCCCGTGCTAAATGGCGGCACAAAAATCTATCTTGTTATTCTCCCTATTCGAATGTCTATTTTGTGGACAGACCTCCCACCTATGAATTCACCGTCTACCCCAATCCTACGAAGGGGCTATTTTCGATTGAAATCGCCTATGAGACAGATGATGCCTTACTGCAACTAGTTGACCTGAAAGGACAATTACTAGACTCAAAGCAAATAAAAAATTCCAGCAGAAAGATGGACTTTGATATTTCACCATTTTCTGCTGGAACCTATGTGATACGGCTAATTTCGGATGGAATCAGCCAAGAAAAAACTATTCGTAAATTCCCTTAGCCACTTTCTCTGAGATAGCCTTTGGGGCTATCCATGCAAGGAAAGCACCTAACTTATTAATAAGGCCAGTTATTACTTCTTGTTTTTTAGCAAACATACCATCGACTGCCATTTTAGCAACAATCGCCGGAGTCATAGTTACCTTTTCAGCTGCCTTACTCGCTTTAGCTGGTAAGTTTGCACGGTCATTGAAATTCGTTGTTGTAGCTCCAGGACTAACAGCGGTAACGGTGATTCCTTTCGCCTTCCATTCATGAAAAAGTCCACGGGAGAAGTTTAATACAAACACTTTGGAAGCTGCATAAACGCTCATCAAAGGAATAGCTTGGTAGGCCGTTGAACTAGCTATATTTAAAACATAAGCCTGACCCTTGCCTGAAAGCATCGGGTAAAAACGGTAACACGTTTCGACTAGCGCGTTCATGTTTACTTGCATCATTTTTTGGGTCTCTTCGAAAGTATAACTTTCAAACTCGCCCACTAAACCGTAGCCTGCATTATTCACCAAAATTCGAAGATCAATCTGCTTTGCCAATACCCATTCGTAGAGTGTCGTAACGGCCGAAGGATCAGCTAGATCTGCTACTAAATAATCTACCTCCAGTGCGAACTTTTTTTGGATCTCCTCCTTCACTTGTTGAAGCTCATAAGAATTACGGGCCACGAGTAACAAGTTGTAGCCTCTTTCCGCTAATTGCAAGGCAATCTCTTTGCCTATCCCTTTACTTCCGCCGGTTATGATTGCGTATGACATATGCTTAGTGTAAATGAAAAAAGCCGCTCGATGAGCAGCTTTTTTCGATGTGTATTTTAAATTTATTTTTTAGGTGCTGCTGGAGCTGTGGCAGTAGAACCAGGATTGAAGTACTCCATCAATTCCTTATCATCTGCTTTAATTTCAAAGGCTTTCGTAAAGTAGTCTTTCGTCTTCGCCTCATCCTTAGTCACCGTTACGTGATAACCACCTAAGAATTTATATGCCTCAAATAATTGATTCTTATCTTCTTTAAAGGTAGTTGATTTTTCTTCCTTCAACTTCGCAATGGTTTCTAAGAATTTCTCATAATGAGGAACACCTAACCATTTCGTCCCCGAGTAATCAATTAAGTTATTCGCACGTGCACGATTTAAATAGAATGGAGGCCATTTGTCGTTCACTGAAATTGCTTTAGCAAATAAAGTATCAGCCTTCATCGCAATCATTGGACGATTTAATGTATCTGCTTTCGGAGTAAATGCTGCAACAAAATAGTAATCCATCGCTGCTTTGAAGTAATCTCCAGAACCTACGGCTTGATTTTTCTTTTGCTTCCACTCAATACCTTTCAATGCCGCATTAGCTGCGTCGTTATAACGCTTTTGCTTGTAACGGATATCGTGGATAATATTGTAAACGTTGTTGTTGGTATCCAAAGGTGCAGCACGCTCTAAATAAGTTAAAGCCACTGAATCCTTACCTAAACCTTGGTATCCTTTACCGAAATACAAATCATCCATGTAGTAAGGCTTCACACCAGAACGAACCATACCTTCTAAGTTATCGATACCTTGTTGATAGTTCTTCATCTCCACGTTTGAATATCCACGCATACGGAAGATATCATTATCCTTCACCCCTTTCTTATCTGCCTCATCTGTGTACTTCATCGCACCTTCGTAATCTTGAGATAAGAATAATAATTTAGCTGTTTCCAAAGTCACCTCAGGAGTTGCCTCAGCCTTCTCTAAATACTTCCTGAAATAACGAGAGGCATTTTTGTATTGGCTACCTACGATCAAATACTCGCCATAACGCTTGTGAGCTGGTGCGTAGTTTGAATCTAAATCAATCGCCTCCTTGTAACGAGATTGAGTCTCTCTGTAGTTTTTACCACGTAAGAAAACCGTACCGATTTTTACCTTCGCCTTCACGTTCTTAGGATCTTGCATTAAAGCTTGCTCATAAGATGAAACAGCGTTACCTCCATCATTCTTGATCAAGAAAGCATCACCACGAACAATCATTTGCTCTGCGTTTGGTCCTTTCTTTGTCTTTTCTAACATTAAGTCGATCAAACGAATAGCTTCAGCTGGGTCGTTATTGTTTGCATTAAACTCTGCATCACGTCCTAATTTGTAGAACATAGAATAGGCTTCTGCAATACGGTGAATCACATCACCATTTTTATATTTTGTTTCTTGTAGAATACGGTCAAAATCAACTTTCGCTTCGTTTACTTTATTTTGACCTACTTTGATAGAAGCAAGACCCACTTGATTTAAGTAGTTCTTAGGATCTGCAGCTAAGCCTTTTTTGAAGGCATCTTCAGCTGAAGTCCAATCTCTACGCGTTAAGAAATAGTATCCTAAATAGTAGTAATTTTCACCTGTAGGAGAAGCGGTAACTAAGCCTTCAAAAACTTGCTTAGCTCTACTTGGTTGATCGCGATCGATTAAGTGTAATCCGTC
Source organism: Aquirufa sp. (assembly GCA_049418705.1). GTDB lineage: Bacteria > Bacteroidota > Bacteroidia > Cytophagales > Spirosomataceae > Aquirufa. The sequence continues at coordinate 18,060 of JBMSJH010000005.1, read as the reverse complement.
TGCGATAGTTTGTCCCATTGCCATATTGGTGATCAATAAACTGATTGCCAATATCCACGATTTCATTTTCTTCATTTTGTTGTTTAATTAATAGCTTTCAATATTTTTCCTAGGCCTCGAACATCGAAATGTCCAATTTTATACACTTAACATTAAATTCGTAAGAGGGACAAAAATAAAAACAATCTTCTATTTTCCCTAGCCTAAACCGAATAAAAATGCACTATTGGCTAATTTGATAGGTGCGAATCGTGATAGGGCGGGTCAAAGGGATTAAGCCTGCCTTTAAAACGATCAGCTGACCTAAATCGCCAGATACATAATTTAAGAATCCTGTACCTAGACCCTGGTGAGCCTCTTTCAAGATATATTTGATTTCCCGGCGAAGCGGGTACTTTTTCAAGGCTAAATTATAACCGAAAGGTTGCGTATAGGGCATCCCCTTTCCTTCCGCTACCGACATCACATTCACCGAGCGAATAAATCCAAGCGAAGTCGGATTATCCCCATCACTAATCCAGTTAGAACCAATGACACCAATGGTATTAGGATCTTTTTTCACTTGATTGATGACCTCTGTATTAGATCCGGCAGCAACTACGTGTAATTTATCAGAAGTGGAAATCTTTAATTTGTCCACTAAAAATTTCAAATTACTCGAGTTCGCTTTATCAACAACTAGGGTATACTTAGTTGATGTCCCAACGATTAAATCGCGTAAATCGGCTAAGGTAAGTAGCGTATCTTTATTCGATTTATTTGCGAGTAAAGCAATACCATCCGCGGCAATATTAAAACTACGATACGTGATAGATTCACGCGTGAAGATTTCTTTTTCTTTTTCTGTCAAATCACGAGTAACTACTACCCCTCTAATCTTGTCATTTAACATATCAGCAATCACCTCATTTTCAGGGCTGAACTTGAAGTTGATTTTAGCATATTTATATTGCTCTTCGAAGGCCGTCTTCTCTGCCTTCATCAAAGGCTGAAACGATTCATCAACACCCAAAGTAATTTCACCTACGGTCGCAGAATCTTTCGCAGTTTCTTTTTTATCAGTTGAACATTGAAAAAAACATAGTCCTAAAAGAACTAAACTAATATTTCTGATATTCATCATCATCTTCTTCATCTGTTGATTTAAAATAAGCATAGGCTCTCCAAATTCTGAAAACGCCATAGGCCATAAAAAGTAATCCAAAAAGTACAATGGTAGGCACACCAAAATTCGTACCTAAATCAAATTCAGAATAGAAAGCCACATACAAGCCTAACAGAAAATAGGCAAAAGCAACAATCAATCTGAACGTTACATTAATCCAAATAGCAACTGGTCTTTTCATCTTCATTTAAAAAAACAGACCTGCTAAAAATACATTCAGCAGGTCTGTCTATGTTTAATCGTTTCTATCTTATTCAGATAATACGAAAGTGATCGGTTGAGTAAAACGAGATCTAACCGCACGACCAGATTGCTTACCTGGATTCCATCTTGGCATTGCCTTGATTACGCGAATAGCTTCCTCGTCACATCCGAAACCAACTCCCTTCAAAACTTGTACGTCTTGAACAGAACCGTCCGTATTTACAACGAAAGATACGAATACTCTACCGCCTACGTTCGCACGCTGAGCTGCAGATGGGTATTTTAACGTCTTTTGCAAGAAACGTCCCCATGCACCCGGACCTCCTGGGAATTCTGCTTGTTGCTCTACCGCCGTAAAGATTTCATCTTCAGCTGGCTTAGGTGGCTCAACAGGTTCAGAACCCTTAGCATCTGGATCTACTGGTGGCTCATACGTTTCCGTTTCACCCTTTACAGTTTCCGATGCCGTGTTACCTCTTACCTCTTCAGGTGGAGGCTCAGGTTTCGTTACTTCCTCATCATGCTTGATTTCTGGAGGTAAGAATTTCGTTGTTGTCACCTTAGGAATTTCCTTGGGTGGTGGCGGCGGTGGTGGAGGAGGCAACTCTACTTTTTTAGGTGGAGCTGGCTTATCCAATTTCATTACTTCAGCAGTCACCTCAGTCTTATCTTCCGCAGCTGCAGTTAACTGTTTCCAGAAAGCTGCTAGCAAAAGAGCACCGACAAAGAGTGCAGAGCCTAGTAATACGGACCGCTTCATTACTTTAGGATATGTCTTGCGCAGAACGAAGGCACCGAATTCACGGTTCTTGTCTTTGAAGATAATATCGTCCAAAGTAGCATCTTGGCTTATTACTTGTGACATAATATTCGTTTAATTTTAAATTAATTTATACCCTTATTTTCCTGATCGTTTAATCAGTGCCTCCGTATCCGGATCGATTTCTAATAAAGCATAACGCTTGTTATTAGTAATTGCACATTCATCAAGCATATCAATCATATTGCGATACTTCGCTTTTTTGGTTGGCTTGATCACGATAGTAAAATTATTACCCACTTTCGCTTTCAGATCCGCGATAACCTTGCGAATTCCTGTTTCCGAATAGTTAGTAACTTGCATTACTGTACCTGCTTCAGTTGGGATACCTTGGTAATAATACACCTTCGTCTCATCTGGGCACACCGTAAGTGTTTCAGATAATTTTACTGGTGATGTTTCCTTTGTATCCGTTTTATCAGGCATGTTTAATTGCATGGTAACGGGCTTTGCTAACGTTGTAGTTAACATAAAGAAAGTAATCAAAAGGAAGCCTAAGTCCACCATGGGTGTCATGTCGATTTTGGTCGACATTTTCTTACTACGCTTCTTCCCGCCGCCTTTCTTCCCGCCACCGGAGCTATCTATTTCTGCCATTTCTTTTCGTAATTAAAAATGAAAACTTATTTCGGTTTATTTTCCGGTCCAGTTACTAATTGGAAGATATTGATATTCTGAGCCTGCAAAGTACCGATGATATCAGCAAATACTTTGTAGTTAGATTCTTTATCTCCTTTGATAGCAACTTTCAACTCTGGATTAGACAATTTCGCATAACCCACCCAATACGAAAGCTCGTTATTAGCTGAATCAATTGGAATTCCCTTGCTTAGCGCTTTCGCTTCTGAAGGTTTCATATTTAACACCTGACGCATTGCTCCTAGAGGATAGCCTACGATTTCTGAAGCCATAAAGTTCTTCTTCATCTCAGCTGTTACAGCGATACCATAGCGATTAGCCATACGCTCTAACATAAACTCACGAGCCATTTGATCATCAGTTGCCAAATAAACGCCACCTTCTGGTGAAACACTAACCATCAGCATACCATCTTTCGTATTCAAAGGTTTCTCTGAGATAGAAGATGGAGGAGTGATCGTAACTGCCTCTTCTGGACGGAACTTCGCGGTTAACATGAAGAACGTCAAAAGAAGGAAAGCCACGTCACACATCGCTGTCATGTCGAGTGAGACACTATGTCGTTTAGCTTTAACTTTTGGCATAACAATTATTTTTTTGAACGGTGAATAAAATTGAATGAAAGGGCTGATGCCCCTAAATCAGTTCAAATATTAATTGTGATGCGTAGCGTAGTTTTGGTTAACACTTAAGCCGATTTCATCGATGCTGTAAGTTAACTCATCAATTTTCGCTGTGAACACGTTGTATGCAATGATACAGATAGCTGAAGTACCGATACCTAATGCAGTGTTGATTAAGGCTTCAGAGATACCATTTGCTAAAGCTGATGAATCAGTTGATCCACCTGAGTTACCTAATGACGCGAAGGCCTTGATCATACCAACTACCGTTCCTAATAGACCGATCAAAGTAGATACAGATGCTAAAGTTGCGATGATAGTTAAGTTTTTCTCTAACATTGGCAATTCTAATGAAGTAGCTTCTTCCACTTCTTTGCTCAATGCAGCTAATTTTTGCTCTTTATCTAAAGATTTCTCTGTAGTTAAAGCTTTGTATTTTTTAATAGCAGCTAATGTAACATTACCTACTGAACCTTTTTGCTTATCACAAGCTTTCAATGCACCTTCTACATCATCTTTATCTAAAGACGCTTGTACTGAACGTACGAAAGCATTTACATCACCAGTACCTTTTGCTTTACCGATTGTGAATAAACGCTCAATTGAGAATGTTAATGCAGTTAGGAAACAAGTCATCAAAACTGGCACGATAACACCACCTTTGTAAACTACACCAAAGTAGTCGCCTGGAAGTGGGTGTCCTTCATTTGTTCCACCTTCAAAGTGAGAGCCATCACCCATCACAAAAGTGTAGATTGAAACAGCAATTGCAAAAAGGACAATTAGAATTAAACCTGCAGAAATACCGCCAGATTTTTTTTCGGTTGCAGCTGGCTTAGCAGCTGGCTTTGGTTGTTGTGTACTCATTAGTTTGGTAATTTGGGGTTAAAGAATTATTTTTTAATAAAACTTGTAGAAAATGCGGCGATCGTAGTTTTCATAGTTTAGACTCTCGCTTTCCTTTTCAGTAAAGGCAAAAGTAATAGAATTCTAATATAATTTTCATCCTTTAAATAATCCTTGTAGGCTTCTAATCAGGTTACACCGAAAGCACTATTGTACTAATCTGATATTTTCTTCGATTTATTGAAAGAATTAGGGTACTATTTTGGGATTGCCAAATTTTAAAAAAATCAAAAAAAAATTAAATTTTGTTGAGAATTTCCTGATTAAACCTAATTAATGGCTTAATTTTGGCAGTATAAAACAACCAAATGATCGATTCCCCCTTCAATCCGAAAGGCCCCCGAGCTTCTACCAGAAGTAAGGATAATATGAGCTTGAAAGAGGCTATCGAATCCTTAATGCGGGTCTATAAGCTTCAGAATAAATACGACGAAACCTACATTATTGCGCATTGGGAGGAGATTATGGGGAAACCAATCGCTGCCAGAACGACGAAAATCTTCATTAAGGATAAAAAGCTGTTTTTAGGGCTTGATTCTGCTCCTTTAAAGAAAGAGCTCTTGATGGCCAAACAAAAGATGATCGAGCTTTTGAATAAAACAGCTCAGCAGGACATTATCACTGAGGTTGTTTTTCTCTAAATAGCTCCCAAGCCAGCCAAATCCATACCCCGAACAGAGGCACAATCATCAGCGCAAGCGGATTGATAAATTCATTCCTTATATAAGCAGGGAATAAATCGGTAGGAGAAAAGCTCGAAATCAAGAGCGTAAAGATCAACATAGCCCAGCGTGCTTTGGTTTTCTCCCCTAACACAAACCAGATTCCAACTGCTGGGAAAGCCATCACTAAAGTAGGCGATTCGGTGCCCGTGCTTGCAAGCATTATATAGAGTAGCACAAATGCCAAAATGCGCAATCTAAATTCGGGGTCCGACCACTTCTTGGTTTGGAAAAACAAATAGACATTTAAGAGCATCGAGGGTACTAGAAACCACAAATTCGAAATCGTCGGATCGCCTGTCCAGCGGCGGATCATGCCCATGACACAGACATCTGTCCGAATGTTTTTGATGTTCTCGTTTAATTCATTTTTGTGCGCTAGGATGCCCATCCATTCCCGGTAGGTTTGGAGACCATAATCGAAGCCTCCTAAAGCGAAAGGAATAAAGCCTATCACCAATAACCAGAAAAGGAAGTAGGAGGCGAAGCGGAGACGGTCTTTGGCAAAAAAGAAAAAGGCCAGACCTACCACGCCATACAATTTAATGTAGATACCCAAAACGATCCACAGCGTGGCCCAGAAATAATTTTTCTTCTCCACGCAGATGTAGGACCACAGAATTAAAGCTAGACACAAGGCATGGAACTGCGTATTCAACAGGGCCGTAATCGAGGAATTCAACACAATCCATGTGATCGCAACTCGGTTGTTTTTAATTAGAGGCAGATGCCAAAGCGTCACAAAGAGCACCACTGAATTCAGCACGTTCCATAAAATCACGCTAGGGCCATCCGATAAGGCGGAAAATGGAGCCATCAAAATGGCAAAAATCGGCCCATATAAATAGAGGTCGAAATACTCCTTTGGGTATTCTAAATAAAGAGGCATCCGGTGTATGAAGTGACCGAAACTTGCTTTAAAAATCTGAAAATTATTGATGTGTGAATGCACCGTGCTCAAAGCATACTGCTTCCAACCCGTCACTAGACCTGCAAAGGTCCAAATAATAAATAAAGTGGATTTATTATTCATACTCCTTTAGCATTTTTGCCATCGTGGTAAACTCACCCACCCCTTTCATCTGCTTTAAAAAAGTGCGCAATTTATCCAGCAAAGGACCATTATGGCCTTTTTTCACATGCGCCGGCAATGGGTATTTACTCAAATCTGCGAATTCCCAAGGGTGAAAATAGATATTCAAGTATTCCTGTTTGCGCAAGGTGCGCTTCGCTAACAAGGTATATATCCACAAAGGGAAATTCTTAAAGGATAGCCAAAACAATGGAATCCGCAGCCAGGGACTCACTGAAGCCGGTACATTCCACAAACCTTTCTCGAAAAATGGCTTCGTCGGTTTATCTCGGTGGTCATAACGACCCGGAATCCAAGTGGGATTCAAGGATGAATGGTAGGTATATCCCGCTTTCAAAATTTCACTCTCTTCCACATATTGCATGCGGGCCATCCGAAATCCTGTGATGGTTTTATCGCTTAAAGATTCTAATAGTTGTTTCGAACTTAACAGGTCTTTCGACGCGTCAAAATGCCCATGATAATAACCATGCGAAGCTAATTCGTGCATCGGATCTAAGAATTTGATCCATTCTGCATTGTTTTCAGCATACACTCCTGTGCAAAAAATAGTCACTGGAACTTTAGCCTCCTCCACGATCTGCATGAAGTGTTTTAAACCTTCCCGAGAAATCGCCAATTGCTCCTCTAAAGGAATATCAAAACCGTATTCCAAAGGAATATCGCATTCTTCCACATCAATGGTGATTAGAATCGGTTTCATTTATTTGGACGGAATAAGATTTTCGTGAAATTAAGCAGCTCAGTCAGAATGGTCTTCGCTCGCATCGTAGAGAAAACGATTCCTTCTCGGGCTTGCACATAAATCCACTGAATTCGAATGTCAGAGCGCTTCGAGGCTAAGACCAAAAACTCCATATCAAAAAGGAAGGCCGGAATTCGCGTTTTCAAGAAAATTTCTTTTCCTTTTTGATTGAATCCTTTCAAACCAGATTGCGTGTCTTTCACCTTCAATTCAGGAAAAAACAAATAATTCATCACCTTCAGAGATAGCGAAAATATTTTACGGCCTAGCGGCAACTGATCATAATATTGTTCGTCGCGTACGCCCACGACCACATCGGCTGCATCGGTGGAAAGCAAGCGAAACATGTCCACGGCATTCTCCATCACATAGGGATAATCGGCATCTGTATAAATGATGTATTTACCCGTTGTTTGGCGGACGGCATCTCGCAATGCCCCTCCTTTTCCTTGATTAATCTGCGAATCGATATAGGTAAAACCTGCCACTCCTGCTTTCAATAACTCGATATCCTCCTGGCGAATACCAGACCTACTCCCATCGTTAACTAAATACATATGAATAGAAGTATCTGCCGGAATCGCTTCCTTAAATAAGGTATAATAATGCACCAATTCCTCCGCCCAACTCGGATGCGGGTTGTAAATCGGATGAACAAGATTTAAATCTGCGGGAGCGATAAGAATAGAATTTTTACAATATTACGAAATTTAGCCCTTGAGGATCCTAAAAAAAAACAGATATTTACGTCATGACTCAGATCATTCCCCCTTTTTTAAAGCCTGGCGACGAAGTAGCTATTTTGTCTCCTGCCTCGTTTCCTCCCACGGATAATTGGAAAATGGGGATTGAAGTCTTAGAAAATTGGGGACTGAGGGTTCGAAATGCGCCCAATTACTTGTCTCGGCACCATGGTTTGGGCGGGACGGATGCGGAGCGACTTTCGGATCTACAGCAAATGTTAGATGACCCATCCATTAAGGCTATTTTCCCTATTCGAGGCGGTTATGGAGTCAGTCGACTGTTGGATTCCTTGGATTTTTCCGGCTTTTTTTCTTCGCCGAAATGGGTCGTAGGATTTTCAGATATTACCGCTCTTTTGTGTGAACTAGATTCGAGGGGTTATGCCAGTGTGCATGGGCCTATGCCGCATAATTTCTGCCAAAAAGGGGGTGAATCTGCCCTTCAAAATTTGCATTCCCTTTTGTTCGAAGGAAAGGTTTCAGTAAGCGCTCCTGTGCATGAGCTAAACCGCCCAGGTGAGGCCTCCGCAGAGATTATAGGCGGAAATCTTTCGCTTTTATGCCATCTAATAGGTAGCACCACTTTCGCATCCTCGGAAGGCAAGATCCTCTTTATCGAAGAAATAGGCGAACGATTATACCACGTGGATCGGATGCTTTTGCAATTAAAAAGAGCGGGGTATTTCCAAAATCTAGCCGGTTTGATACTAGGTGGATTTACCGATTGTAATGAAGCGAGTTTGACGATCGGTAAATCAGCTTATGAATTAGTTGCTGAACATACCTCGGGAACTTCATTTCCCATTGCGTTTGATTTCCCAGCTGGACATATTCCAAACAACCAGCCTTTACTTTTCGGTGTAAAATCCAAGTTGTTGGTAAATTCTCAGGAAGTCCAATTAACTGTTATTTAATAACTCCGCTATTGTTTAACATTGTGTCTTAAACGACCACTATGTTAACGAAAACTTTTGGCAGTGCTCTCGTGGGCATTCATGCCTCCATTATCACCATTGAAACCCATGTGGGGCAAGGATCGAAGTGTTACCTCGTCGGTCTCCCTGATTCGACCATCAAAGAATCCATTCAACGCGTGGAGTCTGCCATCAAGCAAATAGGCTATTTCTTTCCTCGCAGAAAAGTGGTCATCAACCTGGCACCTGCGGATGTTCGTAAAGAAGGCTCCGGCTACGACCTCCCCATCGCCCTAGGACTCCTGCAAGCTTCCGAGCAAACGAAGATGACTCGTCTTTCGGACTTCCTAATCATGGGTGAACTCTCCCTCACCGGCGAAATCCGTCCCATCAAAGGAGCGCTTTCGATGGCGATTGAAGCTAAAAAACAAGGTATCCACTCCCTCATACTCCCGCGCGAAAATGCCCTCGAAGCCGCCTTGATTGAAGGTTTACAGATCTTTGGGATGGATAATTTGCGGGACACGATTCGTTTTTTGCATGGGCGCCCACAAGCGGCTATCAAACGAGATCATATCCTCCCAACCAGTCCTCCTTATGCGTCCGATTTTTCCCAAATAAAAGGACAGAAAAAAGCGAAGCGAGCCATTGAAATCGCGGTTGCTGGCTCTCACAACCTACTTTTGGTAGGCCCTCCAGGTGCAGGAAAAACCATGATGGCCCAACGCATTCCCTCCATCATGCCACCCATGAGTTTGGAGGAAATTATCGAAACCACCCAAATACACTCCATCGTCGGAAAATTAAGTACGGATCATCCACTCGTGACGGAAAGACCTTTTCGGGCGCTTCACCACAGCATTACTTCCACTGCGCTCATCGGTGGCCGAACGAATCCCCAGCCCGGCGAAATCTCCCTGGCACATCAGGGAGTATTGTTTTTAGATGAGCTGCCCGAATTTCAGCGGAATGTCTTAGAACTGCTCCGCCAACCGTTGGAAGAACGAAAAGTACCCATTTCCCGTGCGCATGGCACAGTCGAATTTCCAGCAAACTTCCTCCTCATCTCTGCTATGAACCCATGCCCCTGCGGCTATTTTCACCACCCGGAGAAACCTTGTACTTGTAAACCTTACCAAGTAGACCGTTACTTGCACCGTATTTCTGGTCCTTTATTAGATCGGATCGACATGCATTTAGAAGTTTTCCCATTAGGCTATTCGGATATGTTTAAGTCCCAAGAGAGCGAATCGAGTCAGTTGATACGGGAGCGAATTTGTATTGCCAGAGACATCCAAAAAGCCCGTTTTAAAGATATGTCTATTCGAACGAATGCCGAGATGAACTCCGTACAGGTGAAGGAGATTTGTGTTTTAGATACGACCTCGGCCTCACTGCTAAAGAACGCCATTGAAAAATTGCAATTATCCACTAGAGCGCATGATCGCATCCTAAAAATGGCGAGAACCATAGCGGATATCAGTCAAGCGAAAGAGATTCAACCCAAACACCTAGCCGAAGCGATTAACTACCGAAATTTAGACCGGGAAAATTGGTCTGGCTAATTGTGTTTTTCGGCTAAATAAGCTAAATTTAGACAGATATTAAAAAACTCCGTATGAGAAAATTAACCCTTGGCTTTTTAGCACTTTCGGCTACCCTTTTAACTAGCTCCTTTACTCCGGCATCAGGAGAAGAAGATTTCAAGGAAGTATACAAGAAAATTAAGGCAGAGGTTGAATTGAACTCAAAGGCATACGCCACGCTTGGAGAAGCCTGCAAAACCATAGGTCATAGATTAACCGGTAGCGATAAAGGAAAAAAGGCGGAAGAATACGCGTTCAAATTATTAAAAGAATACGGTTTTAAAGATACCAAGTTTCAAGGATTTCAAGTGGAAGCATGGGCACGTGACACAGTCACTTTATCCATTGCCCCTCCTAAATCAGATGACTTCAGAGAAGTTCCCGTAGTTTCCTTAGCTATGACTCCTGTGGATGCTAACATCCAAGGTACAATCGTGGATCTTGGGAATGGATTGGATTCGGACTATGTGGGTAAAGAAGTAAAAGGGAAAGTGGTTTTGGCTAATATCGGGCTATTAGACGCTCCAGCAGGCACGAAAAACTTACACCGTTCAGAAAAAACAGCCTTGGCTATACAACATGGTGCTATTGGTGTCATCTTCGTCAATACCGTAAAAGGGCAAGTCTTATTAACAGGTACCGCTTCTGTGACGGGAAATTTAATTTCGATTCCAGCTGTTTGTATTTCCTTGGAGAATGGAACAGAAATCAGAAAGTGGATGAAAGATCAACCGGGATTGTTGAGTTTAATCGAGATGCACAACGTGAGTAAACCGATTAAAGCACGCAATGTGGTCGCAACTTTAAAAGGAAGTAGTTCGAAATTAAGAAACGAGAAGATTATTATTGGTGGTCACTTAGATTCTTGGGATCTAGCTACAGGTGCGATTGATAATGGTATCGGATCTTTCTCGGTACTAGACGTCGCTAGAACATTTAGCGCTTTAGGACTTAGCAGTAAACGTACGATTGAATTTGTGGCCTTTATGGGTGAAGAGGAAGGTCTATTAGGATCAAAAGCCTATGTAGAGCGAGCAAAAAAAGAAGGTGATCTTGACCAAATCGTGTACATGATCAACCTCGATATGACCAATAACGTAAATGGATTTAATGGAGGGGGACGTGATGAGATGCTTCCTATTTTAAAGTCGATCGGAGATCAAATCAAGGCGATCGATGGCGATTTTGCGAATTTAGTGGAGAACTCACCTGGTTTACACTCAGATAACCAAACCTTCTTGATGGAAGGAATTCCGGCAGCGGATCCTTTGGGAAAATTAACCCGCAGCGTATTGGATTGCTACCATGCAAACTGTGATGATTTTAGCCTAGTGAATAAAAAGGAAATGGAGAACACGGTGAAATACACCACCATGCTTTTATACGGACTAGCGAACGCAGAACAAATTCCTGCGAAGAAATTAGACTTTTATTCGACGAAAGAATTCTTCATTAAACACAACCTCCGCCATGAACTTGAATTAGGAAATGAATGGCGCTGGGGCAATGATTAATTAATACATAAATTCTATTATTTTTACGTTTTAGAAAATTTGAATTGACCCTATGAGTAGCCAAAACCCCTCCTTTTTTAACCATCAAATCGAAGTAGTGCCTGAAACATCCTTCAAATCCATCATTAAGGTGATCGGTATCGGAGGTGGCGGATCCAACGCGGTGAAGCACATGGACAACCTGAAGATTAAAGGGGCAGATTTAATTATCTGCAATACTGATTCTCAGGCTTTAGCTTCGAACACGGTACGCACGAAAATTAAACTAGGAGAACAAGGTTTAGGGGCCGGAACGGATCCTGAAGTGGGTAAGCAAGCGGCGCAAGAGAGTCAAGAAAAAATCAAAGCAGTTCTTTCGAATGAAACGAAGATGGTTTTCATCACCGCGGGTATGGGTGGAGGAACAGGTACGGGAGCTGCACCAGTGGTGGCAGAAATCGCTAGAGACCGTGATTTATTAACTGTGGCTGTCGTTTCGTTTCCGTATAACTGGGAAGGAAAAGAGAAAATTCAATACGCAAGAGACGGGATTGAAGAACTAAAAGCGTATTGCGATACGGTTTTAGTGATCATGAACGATAAAATATCTGAACACTACAAAGATTTAGCGGTAAAACATGCCTTTGCGAAAGCGGATGACGTGTTAGCCAAAGCGGTTAAATCAGTGGTAGACGTGATTGCAAAACCAGGCGATATCAATACGGACTTTATGGACGTAAAGAAGGTATTGACGAATGCAGGTCAAGCGATGATGAGTTCTGCGCTAGGTAAAGGAGAAGAAAGAGCGAAAGCGGCGATCGTGGAAGCCTTAAATTCTCCGCTTTTAAATTCACAAGAAATTAAAGGAGCGAAACGTATCCTGGTAACGGTTTCGACGAGTAGCTCGAAAGATTTATTGATTTGGGAAAAAGATGCGATCATCGAATACCTAAATGAACGAATTGATGCGCAAGCTGATATGGTGAAGTTTGGTTTCTCTACGGATGAAGATTTAGGAGAAGACCTGTATTTAACTGTCATCGCAGCAGGATATGAGCAAGATTCTAGCGGAATGGATGGAAGTATGCGTAAAGTGGTTAGAAAAGCTGCTCCCGTATTCTTAAATCCAGGTGATAGCGTGGAATTAGACGGCGAATTAGAAACGGCTGCTCCTGTTTCAGCTGATTCAGAAGAAGCGAGATTTGCACAAATGATTGAAAAATTCAAGCAAGGGTCTATGTCAGACGCTGAATTCAAAATCCCTACCTACAAGCGCACAGAAGTAGGTTTATACGATATTACGACCATGCCTGAGAAGGCTTGGCAAACAACGGATTTATTCGCTGAATAATTCCTGGATCTTAGAGATAGCCGCTCGGATGATTTCTTCACTCGAGTAGGCTACCTCGAATTCCGAGATCGCCTCTACCCCTCCCATCGAAATTCCGGGACGTCTATATTCCATTTCAGAATTACGCGTTGTTCTCGCACTTAAGTGGATCGCATCCACACCTACCTGCACAAAATCTAAGCAATTCACTGGGTTGACTCCGCTTCCGGCCATAATTTGGATGCGGCCTTTAGCGGCTGACACTAATTCTGCTATGTTTTCGATGCCATCCTGGGCCTTATCTTTACAGCCTGAAGTTAGGATACGGTGAAAGCCGATGGCGATTAATTGTTCCATTACTTCCAAAGGTTCCCTAGAGACATCGATGGCCCGATGGCAAGTCAATTCACGACCTGCGGCTATCTGCTTGAATTCCCGCATAAACTCCACATCTAAATCACCATCCGGTTTCAGTGCACCTACGACAATTCCATGTACACCTTGAGCGACTAGGGCTCTAGCTTCTGCAAGCATCGTCTGTTTTTCTGTTTCATCATAGACAAAATCTCCGCCGCGCGGTCTAACCATAGCATGAATCTCCAGCGAAGTCGATTTCAAAGCTTGCTCCACGAGGCCTGCGCTAGGTGTTGTACCCCCTTCCCAAGGGGAAGCGCATAATTCAACTCGCTGCGCTCCGGCCCGGTCTGCGGCGATACAGGAGAATAAAGAATAGGCACAAACTTCGACAGAAACGGGACTAGATGGAGGCATAAAAGAGGGAAAAAATCAGGGTTTTGATAATTAATGAAAATTTAAAAAATAAATCTTTCATAAATACATTTTTATTTTACTTTTGCACTTAGGTAGGAGGAACAATTAGTAAATTCCTCCCTGTAATAAGCAAAATATTATTCGTTATAAATTATGTATTGGACACTAGAACTTGCCTCCTATTTAGAAGACGCGCCATGGCCAGCGTCGAAAGATGAATTAATTGACTTCGCCATCCGTACAGGATCTCCATTAGAAGTAGTAGAAAACCTACAAGAGCTAGAGGACGATGGTCAACCATTCGAGAGCATCGAAGAAATTTGGCCGGATTATCCGACAAAAGACGACTTCTTCTTTAACGAGGACGAATATTAAGATTAAGAGGCGAAAGCCTCTTTTTTTATGGCCTGAAGTTTTTCTGCTAAAGCCTCATCTCGAATGGCAATTCCCCAACGACGCGCTAACACATCCTCCCAAGTAACCGCCATCTCATGTTCTTTTAAGTAAGTTAACTCGCCCACTAAGTAGGGTTGGTTTGGTAGTATTCGTTCCGCTCCATATCCATACACTTCCCCAGCAGCTGGACCATAGATTTCTTCTAGGTGGGTACGAATATCTGGTTCAACGGTAGCCGGTAAGGCCACAGAAGAAGCAGGAACTAACACATGATCTTTTGTCAAACAAGGTGTTACAGGCACGCTTAATACTTCTTTTTCTAACACATCCAGCGTATCAGAGGCCATAACCCGGTAGGTGGTCCACTTGCCTCCCATGATGCTCACCAGTTTAGAACGACCATCTACCTCGACCTCGTGATCTCTAACAAGGGATTTGGTATCGGTATTCATCGTTGAATCGAGCTGGGCTTGGAGTAGAGGTCTTTGGCCTACAAATGTAGCACTGATGTCCTCTAATGTCGCTTTCTTCGAGGAATAGCGATTAAAATAGGAAATAAGGTACTCTTTTTCCACCTCCAAAATAACAGGAGATTCAGATAAATTATCCGGATCATCCGTGGTTCCGACCAAGACATAATCACGCCAGGGTATCACAAAAATCACTCGACCATCATCCGTTTTAGGGATTAAAAGGGCCGTTTCTCCCTGCCAAAACTCCGCCGGCAACACCACGTGCGCTCCACGACTAACCTTCATACGAGGCTTCATCCGTGGATTAGCCAAGGCCCTGATTTTATCGGTAAAAGGCCCCGTCGCATTGACAACGGCCTTAACTGGAATTGTATGACTTTCCTTCGACAGCAAATCTGAGAAAACCACCTTCTTGATTTTCAAACTTTTTGCCCCTAATTCGAAGGAATCTAGACTCGCATAGTTTAAGATACAAGCGCCTAAACGCTCAGCCTCCTTTAAGATGGCTAAAGCATAGCGCGCATCATTCAATTGCCCATCATAATACAAAACGCCTCCTCTCAAATGATGAGATTCAATAGACGGGAATTCTGCTTGTATCTCTTTCTTACTCAAGCCACGACTTGATTTCAAATTCGTGCTCCCAGAAATTTTATCATAGAGCCACATACCGATGCGGTAATAAAGACGTTCCCAGCGTGTATAGCAAGGTGTCAATAGACCTAAGGGATGAGCCAAATGAGGGGCGTTTTTTAAAAGGATTTTGCGCTCGTGCAAGGCCTTATATACCATTTTGAATTGATGCCAATCCAATTTTTTTACGGCTTGCTCTAAATATCGAACGCCTCCGTGAACTAATTTGGTTGATTTTGAAGAGGTTTGGCAGGCAAAATCTCCTTTTTCAATCAGGATAACTTTATAGCCGCGCAAGGTTGCGTCCAGTGCCACTCCAGCCCCTGTAGCTCCACCACCAATGATGCAAATATCAAAAGTCTCGTTGAGTTTACGGAGTTGGTCTGGTCGATTAAAGGACATACAGGTTTATTTACCCCTAAATTGAAAAATAAAATGCAAAAGATTCAATATATATGGATAAAAATGAAAGAGATTTTATAATTTTGCAGTCCTTTGGCACCTATAACAATCTGCCAAACGAATTAATGACCTTATGGCAAAGAAAGAAAAAGTAGAATCTATTGAGATTATCGAGAGCCCAGAAGCTCTTCAACAAGAAGTTTCAAAAGTAACTGAATTAGTAGACAAGAATAAATCTGGCATCGCAACGATTCTAGGTGCTTTAGTGCTAATTATCGCGGCTTATTTTGGCTACCAATGGTATTCAACAACGCAAGACGCAGAAGGCGAGAAGAAATTATTCAAAGCGGTTTACGCGTTTGAATCAGATTCATTAGCGGCTGCAGCAAAAGATTTAGCGAAAGTTTCAGATGAGTTTGGTGGAAATACACAAAACTTAGCTGATTTATATTTAGGTATTACCTTGTTAAAGCAAGGCAAATTCGATCAATCTATCGAGAAATTGAAAAACTTCTCTAGCTCGGATTTATTAGTTCAAGCGCGTGCGTATTCGTTAATCGGAGATGCATACTCAGAAAAGAAATCCTATGCGGATGCGATTGATTACTACAAAAAAGCAGCTGATCACAAGCCGAATAAATTCTTCACTCCTACCTATTTGTTAAAGTTAGCGAATGCTTACGAAGCAAATAAACAAGTAAAGGAAGCGGTAGACACGTACTCGATCATTGTTGAGAAATACGGACAATCATCAGAGTCGATCCCAGCGAAGAAATACAAAGCGATCTTAGAAAGCTCTATCTCTGAATAATTTTTAGAACAGATTATAGGATGAGGGATAAGAGCTTGAGCTTTTATCCCTTGTTTTTTTAACCCCTATTATGGCTTCAGCACTTAAAAACCTGAGTGATTTTACCACCGAAAATTTGCCTGACGTTTCAGGTAAAACCTTCGCCATCGTTGTTTCCGAGTGGAACACAGAGGTGACGCATGCCTTGTATTCAGGCGCGTATGATACTTTGTTGAAATACGGGGCAAAGGAAGAAAATATTATCAGCACCAAGGTTCCTGGTAGCTTCGAATTAAGCTTAGGAGCTCAAAAAATGGCTCAGCAATCGAATATCGATGCCGTTATTTGTCTAGGCTGTGTCATTCAAGGGGAGACAAGACACTTCGACTTTATCTGCCAGGCTGTGGCGGACGGGATTACGAATGTGAGTTTGAAGTATGACAAGCCGGTGATTTTTGGGGTATTAACGCCTAATTCACAGGAGCAAGCGATGGATCGCGCAGGTGGAAAACATGGTAATAAGGGCGATGAGGCGGCCATAACAGCCATCAAAATGTTAGGAATATAATACGAGAATATATGCAAGTTTGGAAATTTGGAGGAACCTCCGTCGGAAAACCAGAGCGAATGAAGTCTATCCGTCAGCTAATTACGGAAGATGGTCAACCTAAAATTGTAGTGCTTTCTGCCCTTTCAGGCAGCACGAATACCTTATTGTCGATCTCAGAATCCCTAAATGCGGGGAATACTTCGGAAGCGAAAGCGAAGGCGACTGAATTGCGCGCACATTATGATCAATTCTTAATTGAATTATATTCGACGCCTGCCGGTTTAGGTAAAGGACAAGCCATCGTTGAAAAAGAATTTAATTTTATCGATAGCCTGATTGCTACGGCTCCCTACACCGTAAAACAAGAGAAAGAGATGGTCGCTTTAGGCGAATTGCTTTCTACGCAAATTTTCGAAGCTTTCTTGCAAGAGGAAGGAGTTAGCTCTGCTTTATTACCTGCATTGGACTACATGGTGATCGACGAAGATAACGAGCCTGTTTTGAGCGTTATTGAACAAAAATTAGCCACCGTTTTAGCTCCGGTTAAAGGAAAGCAAATTTATGTAACGCAAGGATTTATCTGCCGTAATCCGGCGGGTGAAGTAGATAATTTGAAGCGTGGAGGATCCGATTATACGGCGTCCTTAATCGGTGGTGCGATTCAAGCGGAGGAAGTTCAGATCTGGACGGACATCGATGGTATGCACAATAACGATCCGCGTATCGTGAAGAACACCTTCCCTATTCGCGAGCTTTCGTTTGCGGAGGCGGCGGAGTTGGCTTATTTTGGGGCCAAAATCTTGCACCCAAGCACTATCACCCCGGCGAAATTAAAAGGGGTGCCAGTTCGTTTGAAAAATACGATGGAACCGAGTGCTTTCGGAACCTTAATCTCTGAGAAATCAACTGACGTGGAAATCAAAGCGATTGCCGCAAAAGACAATATCACCGCGATTTATATCCACTCAACACGTATGTTAAATGCCTATGGCTTCTTAAAGCGCGTGTTTGAGGTGTTTGAAAAATACAAAACACCAGTCGATATGATTACAACTTCAGAAG
>JBMSJH010000004.1:0-22470 GCA_049418705.1 Aquirufa sp. | reverse complement strand
TATTACAAAAAAGAGATAGATAATGCCTACACTTTGGACATTTGGTGATAGTTTTACTAAAGGGCATGGTATGAATGGAGAAATACCAGAATACATTAATGCTGATAAGAATTATAAATGGACAAATCTTTTATCAAATAAATTAAATTTTAATTTAAAAGATTACAGCGATAATGGTATTCCTAATGAAAGAATTCTATTAAAAATATTGGATAATATAGAAAATTTTAAAGAAGAAGATATCGTTATTATACAAAGTAGTACTATAACACGATATGAATTTCCTTTTTATGACAAAAAGAAAGAAGTAAAAGATGTTTCAGATGGATATATGTATTTTTTAAATGAAATGGATTCTATAACATATGATATGATTAAAAAAGATTATGAAACATATGATGGAAATACTATAAGTGAATTTGAATTCAATGCTAGTAAAGATTTTATGCAATATATTTTACCATCTACATATTATTATAGGAGAGGTATAGTAAATTTATGTAATATTGCAAAATATTTACATAATAAAAAAATAGTAAAAAATGTTATTTTTTGGAATTTAGAATCTATAAGAATCGATAAAATTCCAAATAAACAACCTTTATTTTTTAATATATTTAATGATTATTCATTTATGGAAAATTTTTATTTACATGATGAAATTCATACGGGATTGGATACCTATAATTATGGATGGCTTACTACATTTCGTAAAATGAAATTAACTATATGGGATGATAGTAATAAATCTATACATGATTTCCATTTATCAAAAAATGGACACATATGGTTTACTAATTTTATTTTGAATAAATTAAAAAGTAATGAAAGAATAAAATCTGAAAATATAATATGAAATATGATTTAATTGTTGGAATAGGATGTTCTTTTACAGAAGGTGGTGGGCTTGATAATCCAAATATTTATAAGTTTTTAAATAAAATAACCGATGATGTTGATTATTCTTGGCCAAATGAAATTCCGATGCAATTTAAAAAGGAAAATAATTATATAGCATATTTGGCAAAAATTTTAAATTGTGAGTACATCAATTTATCCGAATCTATGTCATCCAATGATTTAATTTTCCAAAAAACGTATGATTATTTTAAAAAAGAAAATCTATCAGATAGAAATATATTGTTTATCGGTCAAATAACACTATTTAGTAGACAGCATGTTTATTACGATTATACAAAAGAATTTAAAAAATTAAATAAAATAGAATTTTCAGAACCACCATTTGAAAATAAAGAAAAATATAAACCATTGCATGAATATTATACAAATTATTTATCATTTGTTTATAATGAAGATATTGCATTAAAAAATATTGAAAGAAATATTGATTTATATACAAATTGGTTGATTCAAAAAAATATTTATCCATTGTGGTTATCATATGATGGAAATCCATCTCAATTTGAAGATACTGATAATTTTATAAAATTTGAAGGAGAAAATTTAGGAGCATATGCTAAAAAAAATAAATTAAGATTAGCAGATATACCAAATTGCCCTGAAAATGATTTACATTTATCTATGGAAGGACATAATATAGTTGCTAATATGATTTATAAAAAATTAATAAATAAAAGTTTGATACAAAAAAAAGTTATATGATACAAAATTTAGAAAAATATCCGATTGTAAGGTCGATAGAACAAACGCCAAATGATTTAATTAAATTTGAAGAATTAATTGTTTGGCAAAAATCAGTAGATATCGCTGTCGGACTTTATCAGCACTTTTAAAGACATCCAGATTATGGATTTACAAATCAAATAAAGCGAGCATCCATTTCTATTTCAAATAATATCGCTGAGGGTTTTGAAAGAAATTCGAATAAGGACTTTAACAGATTTTTATATTTTGCCAAAGGTTCTTCTAGCGAAGTGAAATCAATGTTGATATTAGGAAATAGATTAGGCTATTTTTCTGAGGAAGAAATGAAAATATACTATAATCAGATCGATTTGATCGGGAAAATGCTTTATCGCCTATCGGCTTCTCTCCCCACCTGATTACTGACTACCGACTACCGGATACAGACTACCCTTGCCTTAACCCTCATTTTGCCTTACCTTTGTACGCTTATGGAAAAACTACAAAACGATCTTCTTCTTCGTGCCGCGCAGGGTCTGCCTGTGGAGCGAATTCCCGTTTGGGTGATGCGTCAGGCAGGGAGAATTTTACCTGAATATAGAGAAGTGAGAGCGAAGGCGGGGTCCTTTATTGGGCTGGCAACGCATCCTGAGATGGCGGCGGAGGTGACGATTCAACCGGTGACGCGTTTTGGGGTGGATGCGGCGATTATCTTTTCAGATATTTTAGTGGTTCCGGAGGCGATGGGTTTGCCGTATGTGATGGAGGAGCAGAAGGGGCCGGTTTTTCCGGAGGTGATTCGGTCGAAAGCTGATTTAGCGAAAATTAGAGACGCGAATCCAGAAGAGGATTTGAAATATGTGTTGGATGCGATTAAGATCGTTAAGAAGGAGTTGGCTGGCAAGGTTCCGTTAATCGGATTTGCGGGTGCGCCGTTCACGATTTTCTGTTATATGGTCGAGGGGAAAGGGTCGAAGACTTTTTCGCAGGCCAAAAAGATGTTATATGCCGAGCCTGAGTTAGCGCATGCTTTGTTGCAAAAGATTACGGATTCAACGATTTCGTATTTGAAAGCACAGGTAGCGGCTGGGGCTAATTTAGTCCAAATCTTTGATTCCTGGGCAGGTATTCTATCACCGGCGCAATATTCGGTGTTTTCTACGCCTTATTTGAAGCAGATTTGCGATGCCGTGACAGAAGTTCCAGTGACGCTTTTCGCGAAAGGAGCTTTCTTCGCTCGCGAAGAGATGGCAGCTTTGAATTGTGCGACGATTGGTTTGGACTGGAATATGGATATCGCGGAATCTCGTCGATTAGTGGGGCATAACAAGACTTTACAAGGTAATCTAGATCCTTGTGCGTTATATGGCGACTTCAAGACGGTGGAAGCGGAGACGAAAAAGATGATTGATCAGTTTGGGACGCAGCGTTATATTGCAAACCTTGGACATGGGGTTTATCCCGATATTGATCCGGATAAAGTGCTGTGTTTCGTAGACACGGTTCAGAATTACAAATAAAAAAAAGGCCTTGCGATTTGCGAGGCCTTTTTTACGAATTAACTTAAAACTTATTTCGCCGAATAGTTAGGCGCTTCTTTCGAGATGCTCACGTCGTGTGGGTGACTTTCTTTCACGCCGGCTGAAGTGATTTTTACGAACTTCGCTTGTTGCATGGCTTCGATGGTTGAAGCTCCGCAGTAGCCCATGCCGGCTTTTAATCCACCGACCATTTGGTATAAAATCTCGGTTACGGAACCTTTGAATGGTACGCGACCTACGATTCCTTCTGGTACTAATTTCTTGATATCATCTTCTGCATCTTGGAAGTAGCGGTCTTTTGATCCATCTTCCATGGCCTCTAGGGAGCCCATTCCGCGGTAAGACTTAAATTTACGTCCTTCTAAAATGATCATTTCACCTGGTGCTTCGTCTGTTCCAGCTAAAAGTGAACCCATCATCACGGTGCTTGCGCCGCCTGCGATAGCTTTTGCCACATCACCTGAATAACGAATACCGCCGTCAGCGATGACAGGTACGTCGTATTTTTCCAAAGCTTTGGCCGCCTCATACACCGCCGTCAATTGTGGCATACCCACACCGGCAATAATACGGGTCGTACAAATACTTCCTGGACCTACACCCACTTTCACTGCATCTGCACCCGCTTCCGCTAGGGCAACCGCAGCTTCACCTGTGGCAATGTTTCCTACGATAACATCCAGGGTAGGGAATGCTTTCTTCACCGATTTTAAAGCGTCGATTACTCCTTTCGAGTGGCCGTGTGCTGTATCGATACTAATTACGTCAACGCCTACTTGCACTAAAGCCTGCACGCGGTCTAATAAATCAGGTGTCACACCTACCGCAGCACCTACGCGAAGACGGCCAAGGGAATCTTTCGATGCCAACGGGTGCGACTTGCGCTTTAAAATGTCTTTGTATGTAATCAAACCGATCAATTTCCCGTTTTTGTCGATGATGGGTAATTTTTCGATTTTAAATTCTTGTAAAATGCTTTCGGCCTCTTCCATGCTGATTCCTTCTTTGGCCGTAATCAAATTATCCTTCGTCATGATCTCCTTCACGGGACGAGCGGTTTGCTTTTGGAAACGTAAATCACGGTTCGTCAAAATCCCCACTAATTTCCCGTCATTGTCGATCACTGGAATGCCTCCGATCTTGAATTCCTTCATGATACGTTGTGCATCGCCTAACGTTGAATTGTCTTTTAAGGTCACTGGATCAATGATCATCCCTGATTCAGAACGCTTTACCTTGCGAACTTGAGCGGCTTGCTGCGCAATCGTCATGTTCTTGTGGATGATTCCGATGCCACCTTCTTGCGCTAAAGCAATCGCTAAATCAGCTTCTGTTACCGTGTCCATGGCTGCGGAAACGATTGGAATATTTAACGTAATGTTGCGTGTAAGGCGGGATGAAGTACTTACTTCACGGGGTAAAACCTCGGAATAAGCGGGAAGCAAAAGCACGTCGTCGTACGTTAAAGCTTCGAAAAGAAATTTGTTGGAATCAAGCATAGCAAATAATTTGAACCGGGTGTTGAATGAGTGCCCTTATTTGCAGGACAAAATTA
The DNA here is from genome assembly GCA_049418705.1 of Aquirufa sp. Taxonomy (GTDB): domain Bacteria; phylum Bacteroidota; class Bacteroidia; order Cytophagales; family Spirosomataceae; genus Aquirufa. The sequence goes on along the minus strand of JBMSJH010000004.1, from coordinate 17,769 downwards.
CACGAAATTTCTTAAATAATTAAATCCTTTTCTGATTTTTTCTCCCAGATTTGGAATTTTAGCTGTAAATTGCGGCTTGAATTTTTAAGCCTTCGTAATGAACTATCAACCTCAGGATTTCCTTCCTATTTTTGTTCAGCTAGCAGCTGCTTTGGCATTTATCGTCGCTACGATGTTAGCCACTCACGCATTAGGACCTAAAAGACATTCGAAAAAGAAAGACGACGCCTTTGAATGTGGTATCGAGTCGATCGGTGATGCGCGTACGCCTATTTCAGTTAAGTATTTTCTAGTAGCCATTTTATTTGTGCTATTTGATATAGAAATCGTCTTCATGTATCCATGGGCGGTGAATTTCAAACAACTTTCGTGGAATGGATTCTACGAGATGTTAGTTTTCATGGGCTTGCTATTAGTGGGCTTCTTATATGTATTGAAAAAAGGAATTTTAAAGTGGGAGAAATAATGAGTGATTCTTCAGTAAACATCGTAGAAGCACCCGCTGGAGTAGAGGGAGCTGGTTTTTTTGCTACGTCTTTAGATAGTCTAGTGGGTTTAGCGAGAGCTAACTCGCTTTGGCCTTTACCTTTCGCAACATCTTGCTGTGGTATTGAGTTTATGTCAACGATGGCATCTCACTACGATATCGGTCGTTTCGGAGCGGAGCGTTTAAGTTTCTCAGCTCGTCAAGCGGACGTTCTGATGGTGATGGGGACGATCTCAAAGAAGATGGCGCCGGTGGTGAAGCAAGTGTATTTACAGATGGCAGAGCCTCGTTGGGTATTGTCAGTAGGTGCTTGTGCTTGCTCTGGGGGTATTTTTGATACCTATTCCGTACTTCAAGGTATTGATCGCATTATTCCTGTGGACGTATATGTACCGGGATGCCCGCCACGTCCAGAGCAAATTTTGGATGGCTTTATGCAGATCCAAGAATTGGCGAAGAAAGAGAGCACACGTCGTAGAAATGAGCCAGAGTATAAGGCTCTATTAGCTTCATACGGAATCGAATAAGATATGAACGATCAAATAATCGAAGCGCTTCAAGCGCAGTTTGGTGAGGAGGGTGTATATGGTATAGGGGAGTCTCACGGCATATTGCAGGTGACGACGGCGGTAGAGAATATCGTGCCTATGATCCACTTTTTGTATGCGCATCCTGTTTTTAAGTTCCAGTTTTTGACTGATTTAGCCGGAATTCATTTTCCAGATGCGAAGGGTCAAGAATTAGGAGTGATTTACCACTTGCACTCGTTGGAAAACAATGTGCGTCTTTGGATTAAGGCTTATGCGCCTATCGAAGCACCTAATTTCCCTACGATTACTGGCCTTTTTGCTACGGCAAACTGGATGGAGCGCGAGGCGTTTGATTTTTATGGCATCATCTTTGAAGGTCACCCTAATTTGACCCGTATCCTGAATATGGATGAGATGGATTACCACCCGATGCGTAAAGAGTATCCGTTAGAGGATGCGACGCGTCACGATAAGATTGATGAATTGTTTGGACGATAATAAAAAGACATGTCTGAAATAGCTTTAGTAAATAATCCTAATGTAGGTCTAGATAAAACACAAAAAGGGGGACCTTATGTGAATGAATTATCTACGTTAAACTTAGGTCCAACGCACCCGGCTACCCACGGTATTTTCCAAAACATTTTAACGATGGATGGAGAAACGATTGTGGATGCGGAGCAAACGGTAGGATATATTCACCGTGCTTTCGAAAAGATCGCAGAACGTCGTCCTTTCTACCAAATCACGACTTTAACTGACCGTATGAACTACTGTTCAGCTCCTATTAATAATATGGGCTGGCACATGACGGTGGAGAAATTGTTAGGGATTGAGGTTCCAAAGCGTGCGCAATACATGCGCGTGATCATGATGGAACTAGCGCGTTTAACGGACCACATCGTTTGTAACTCGATTCTAGCGGTAGATACCGGAGCCTTAACAGGTTTCTTGTATGTATACCAATGGAGAGAGTTCATTTATGAGATTTACGAGGAGATGTGCGGTGCACGTCTAACGACAAATATGGGTCGTTTTGGCGGTATGGAGCGTGATTTTACGCCCGTAGCGATCGAAAAAATCCAAAAATTATTAAAAGAACTTCCAGCGGCTTTGAAAGAGTTCGAAGGCATGGTGATGCGTAACCGTATCTTCATGGATCGTACCCAAAACGTAGGAGGCATCTCAGCTGAGCGCGCATTAAACTACGGATTCACAGGTCCTAACTTACGTGCTGCCGGTGTAGATTACGATGTGCGTGCAATGAACCCGTATTCTTCTTACGAAGATTTCGAATTCGACGTGCCGGTAGGAACGAAAGGTGATACCTACGATCGATTCCTAGTGCGTGAAGAGGAGATGTGGCAAAGTTTGCGCATCATCCAACAGGCGATGGATAACCTTCCAGAAGGATCTTACCACGCGGATGCGCCACACTATTATTTACCAAAGAAACAAGACGTCTACCACAACATGGAGGCCTTGATCTACCACTTCAAAATTGTGATGGGAGAGATCGATGCACCAGTAGGTGAGGTTTATCATTCAGTAGAAGGCGGAAACGGGGAATTAGGTTTCCACTTAGTTTCAGATGGGGGTCGTACACCGTACCGTTTGAAATTCCGTCGTCCAGGCTACATTTATTACCAGGCTTTCCCAGAGATGATCAAGGGAACCACCCTTTCGGATGCGATCGTAACGATGTCATCCATGAACGTAATTGCAGGAGAGTTAGATACTTAAGACATGAGCAAGATTGTTTTCCCAGCAGAAACGCTGGATTTAGTGAAAAAAATTATCGCCCGCTATCCGGAAGGAAAGCAGAAGTCGGCTTTGTTGCCTATTCTTCACTTAGCGCAAGCCGAGTGGAAATGGTGCTCGCCTGAGGTGATGGATTATGTAGCATCTCTACTTTCCATTTCTCCAATCGAGGTATACGAGGTAGCTTCTTTCTACACGATGTTCCACTTGGAGCCGGTAGGTGAGCACGTGATTGAGTATTGTCGTACAGGTCCTTGTTGCTTAATGGGTGGCGTGGAAGTTTACGATCACTTGAAGAAGCGTTTGAAAATTAATACGGGCGAAACGACGAAAGATGGCAAGTTTACCATCAAAGAAGTAGAATGTTTAGCAGCCTGCGGTTGGGGTCCTGTATTCCAAATCCGCGAGAAATATTATATGCACCTAACGAAAGAAAAGGTGGATGAAATCATTGATGAATTGAGCAAATAAGGCCTAGGATGAAGATATTAACCGAACATATAGACGTACCTAACATCGACACGATAGACGTGTTTATGAAAAATGGTGGGTATTCAGCGGTCAAAAAAGCGTTAAAGAAAATGACTCCTGACGAAGTAACCGAAGAGGTGAAAAAATCAGGTCTTCGTGGTCGTGGGGGCGCAGGTTTCCCAGTGGGCATGAAGTGGTCTTTCTTAGCGAAGCCAGAGGGTGTACCTCGTTATTTAGTGTGTAATGCGGACGAATCAGAGCCTGGTACGTTCAAAGACCACTATTTGATGTGGAAATCTCCACATACCTTAATCGAAGGAATGATTGTTTCCTCGTACGCCTTAGGAGCTAACACGTCGTATATCTACGTGCGTGGTGAGTTAATGTATGTGATCAATATCTTAGAAAAAGCCATTCAAGAAGCTTATGATAAAGGTTTATTAGGGAAGAATATTTTGGGTTCAGGTTACGATCTAGACCTATTTGTTCAGCCGGGTGGTGGAGCGTATATCTGCGGTGAGGAAACGGCTTTATTAGAGTCTTTGGAAGGTAAAAGAGGAAATCCTCGTAATAAACCTCCTTTCCCAGCGGTGAAAGGTTTATGGCAATGCCCTACGGTAGTAAACAACGTAGAGTCTATTTCAGCTACTTCTTGGATTGTAAATAATGGTGGTGATGCGTATGCAGCCATCGGCGTGGGACGTAGTACAGGAACTAAATTGATTTCGGCCTCTGGTCACATTAAGAAACCAGGTGTGTACGAAATTCCATTAGGTATTACCGTAGAAGATTTCATCTATTCAGATGAGTGGTGCGGTGGTATTCGCGATGGTCATAAATTAAAGGCGGTAGTAGCAGGTGGATCATCTGTGCCTATTTTGCCGGCAGAATTAATCTTAACGACAGCGGCAGGGGAGAAACGTTTAATGACGTATGAATCCTTGTCTGATGGTGGTTTTGCAACGGGAACGATGTTAGGTTCAGGAGGTTTTGTCGTGATGGATGAGACGGCTTGTATCGTACATAACACCTTGACGTTCGCGAAATTCTACCACCATGAGTCGTGTGGGCAATGTTCTCCTTGCCGGGAAGGTACGGGTTGGATGGACAAAGTATTGCACCGCATCGAGCACGGTCAAGGCCGCAAAGAGGACATCGATCTGTTAGTCGATGTGGCAAAGAAAATTGAAGGAAATACGATTTGTCCGTTAGGGGATGCGGCGTCTTGGCCAGTGGCTGCGGCGATCCGTCACTTCCGCGATGAGTTTGAGTGGCATATTGAGCACCCAGAATTAGCGACAAAACCAGGCGCGGTATTTATGCGCAAGGGGGCTAGTTGGACTAAATAATTTGGCAGAAATTAACGAATATGAAAGTTACGATAGATAATATCACCCTTGAGGTAGAACCAGGAACCACCATCATGCAGGCAGCTCGCATGATCGGGCCTGAGGTTGCTCCGCCAGCTATGTGCTATTATGAGCCTTTGAAGGGTTCAGGTGGGAAATGCCGTGCTTGTTTAGTGAAGGTGACAACGGGATCTGAGAAAGACCCTCGTCCCATGCCTAAATTAGTTCCAGCCTGCATTACAGCCGTTCAAGACGGGATGATCGTAGAAAATACGGTGAACGAAGACGTGTTAGAAACGCGCAAAGGCATCGTGGAATTCTTGTTATTAAACCACCCATTGGATTGCCCAGTGTGTGACCAAGCGGGTGAGTGTCACTTGCAAGACTTCTCGTTTGAGCACGGTGTTTCATCGACTCGTACCGTAGAGGAGCGCAACACGTTCGAGCCGACAGATTTAGGTCCGAACATCCAGTTGAACATGAACCGTTGCATCTTGTGCTACCGTTGTGTGTATACGGCGGATCAAATTACAGATGGCCGTGTTCACGGGGTGATGCACCGCGGAGATCACGCGGAAATCAGCACTTATATCGAGAAAGCGATTGATAATGATTTCTCTGGTAACGTAATTGATGTGTGTCCAGTGGGCGCATTGACAGATAAAACGTATCGTTTCAAGAGCCGTGTTTGGTTCTCGAAGCCAGTAGATGCGCATTGCGAGTGTGAGAAATGTTCTGGAAAGGCAACCATCTGGTACAAAGGAGACGAAGTGATTCGTGTGACGGGTCGCAAGAATATGTGGGGAGAGGTAACGGATTTCATTTGCAACGGCTGTCGTTTTGATAAGAAAAAGACGTCTGATTGGGTAATCGAAGGACCGACAAATGTGTCTCGCCACTCCGTGATTTCAGCAAATAAATATGGTGCGAATTTGATTAAGCCTGCTTTCCCTGTGTTGCAAGCGGCACGCGATTACAAGCAAATCAATGACGATCGTGACCGTAGTTTTTTAGGCATTCAACCTGCTTTACCTAAATCTAAAAAGAAATAGATGAATTTACTTGATTCAGTTTTTATTGCCAAAGCGTCCTTCATCGGTGTCATCTTCTTGATCACCTTAGGGGTAGCGGCTTATTCCACCTATTTTGAGCGTAAGATCGCGGCCTTCATGCAAGACCGTATTGGTCCAGATCGCGCGGGTCCTTTTGGTATCTTGCAACCTTTAGCGGATGCGGTAAAGATGTTCATGAAGGAGGATTTCATTCCGGCTAACTCGAACAAATGGTTGTTCATCATGGGACCTTGTTTGTCCATGTTAACGGCTTTGATGACTTCGGCGGTGGTGCCTTTTGGTGATACCTTAACGCTAGGTGGAGTTACTTTTGACTTGCAAGGTATTGATGTGAACATTGGTATTTTATGGGTGTTCGGTATCGTTTCTTTAGGCGTTTATGGCATCCTAATCGGTGGCTGGGCGTCGAATAACAAGTATTCTCTATTAGGGGCTATTCGTGCGGCTTCCCAAAACATCTCTTACGAGCTTGCCATGGGTCTTTCAATCATCGCGATTTTGATGATGACAGGTTCTCTTTCTACGAAGGCAATTGTGGAGGCACAACAAAACGGTCACTGGAACATTTTGTACCAACCGATGGGCTTCATTATCTTCTTGATTTGTGCGTTTGCCGAGTGTAACCGTACACCATTCGACTTACCTGAGTGTGAGACGGAATTAATCGGAGGATACCACACAGAATACTCATCTATGAAATTAGGCTTCTATTTGTTCGCGGAATACATCAATATGTTTATTTCGGGAGCAGTGATGGCGACACTCTATTTTGGAGGTTACGATTATCCAGGTGTGGATTTTGTAACGGCTCAATTAGGTGCGACCGCTGCTACTTTAATCGGGATGGGGGCATTGATTGGTAAGGCTTTGGCCTTCGTATTCATTTTCATGTGGGTACGCTGGACATTACCTCGTTTCCGTTACGATCAATTAATGGGCCTAGGCTGGTCAGGCTTAATTCCATTAGCGATGTTTAACGTAGTCGTGACTGGATTAGGGGTTTTATTAAACCAACAGATTCTGGTAGGAATCGGTGGAGTAGTCGTTTTCATCGCGGGAATCGTGGTGTACGATCAATTATTTGTGAAGAAAAAATTAGCATAGCGATATGAAATTAAGTAATAGAACGAAGGTAGTAGAGCAAGGCGAAATGACTTTAGCGGAGCGTATGTATCTTCCTGCGATTGTAGGGGGTATGGCGACGACGTTGAAGCACTTTTTCTCCAAACCTGTTACCATCCGTTATCCTGAGCAACAGCGTTATTTAGGTCCTATTTACCGCGGTCACCACATCTTGAAGAAAGATGAGCAAGGGGCTGAGCGTTGCACGGCTTGTGGTCTTTGTGCCGTAGCTTGTCCTGCGGAGGCTATTTCGATGGTCGCTGAAGAGCGCAAGAAGGGTGAAGAGAAATTGTACCGTGAAGAGAAGTATGCCAAAGTATACGAGATCAACATGTTACGTTGTATTTTTTGCGGTCTTTGCGAGGAGGCTTGCCCTAAAGAGGCGATCTTCTTACGCCACGATCAAATGGTTCCTGTATTCAATAGCCGCGATGAGGTGATTTACGGGAAAGATAAATTAGTTGAAAAAATGGACCAGCGCTACTTGCGTGAGGGCTGGAAATAAGATAATTATGGAAGTTTCTAATATTTGGTATTTTCTTTCTGGTTTAACCCTACTTAGCGCCCTAATGGTCGTTTTAGCGAAGAACCCTATCCACTCGGTTTTATACCTGGTGTTTACCTTTTTCTGCATCTCAGGACACTACGTTCTATTAAATGCACAATTCCTGATGGCCGTGAACATCATCGTTTACGCCGGTGCCATCATGGTTCTATTCCTTTTCGTGATCATGATGTTCGATTTGCGTAAGAATCAACCTGAATCGAAATCAAACCTAACCAAGCTAGCTGGCTCAGTTGTTGCCGGTTCCCTTTTAGTGGTATTAATCGCTTTAGTGCGTCAAAACAATTTCCAAACCCCTCAGGCTGATGGCTTTGTTTCCCAAACGGGTATGGTCGAAAACCTAGGTAAGGTCTTGTATTCAGAGTACCTTTTGCCTTTCGAACTAGTCTCTATCTTGTTCTTTGTGGCGATGGTGGGAGCGGTTCTTTTAGGGAAGAGAGAGGCAGGGGAACGGAACTTCTAGTTTAAAAGTATAAAGCACAAAGCACAAAGAATAAAGTTTGAATCCGCTTCGCGGAAACGTATGAGAAATGTGTTTCATGAAATCATTAAAAAAGGGAACCCGAAAGGTTCCCTTTTTTAATACCAACTTTGTTCTTTTTGCTTTGTTCTTTGTGCTTTGTTTTTGATTATCGCTTTTTGCGATAATCAAAAACCCCCAGCTTCACCCCAATCGTTCCAGCAGCTCTCGACATGCCAGGAGTCTTCTCTTCTCCGAATGCGAAACGGTAGTTAGCTCCACCAAATACTTTGACGTATTTAAATAGATTTACTTCTAGATTAACACCAGGTTGAACGCCAAGGGTATTTGGCCCTCGTCTATCATTGCGATACCCTGGGCCCGGTTGTGGCATGTAACTGCTATAATAGTAGCTACTCGAATAGTTGATCATAGGAGATTCCTCTTGAATCCGACCTATCGCTAGTGGGAAACTTAAGTGGAATACCTTATTTGCCATTGGAGTGGCTTCCATCGTGAAGGCTGTAAAGCGGCGGCGAGGTTCATCGCTATACCGATTCGGGTCATCGTTTCGCGGGTTAGAGTTGAAGGAGGCAATACCTAGGGATAATTTATTGTTCAAATGCAGTTGAACTCCCATGCTACGTTCTGGTCCACCTTTGCCGAAAAGCACTTGGGATTGAAAAGATAATCCGATTGACTGTAGTTTGGCAGGTTTGAAAAGTGTCTTCATCGAAGAAGAGGTGTCTTTCTTGATTTTGATAAGGGTTTCTTGGCCGAAGCTGGTGAATCCCACAAAAAGGAAGGCGATTAGGCGGATTGACATTTTCATATTTTGTGTTGTTTTTTTTACGAAAGTACGATTTAATTCTTTTGCTTAAATCTATTTAGATACATGTCCTGATTTTGAAGATTAATGGTCGGATTCTATCGATGAAGGGCAGGTGTGGATTACGTAGATTTAGCTAGATTTGTAAAAACATGGCAACTTATGTGGAGAGCGGAAAATTTTAGAAAAACGAAGCGCAGTTTTCAGGTATTGTTTAACCTACTCCTTTGGGGGATGTGGATGGGTCTTCCTTTATTAAGTCCGGTGCACCAAACCCATGAGAATCCGCATCCGCATCCACATCAGAATCCAGAATTTTCAGAGCATATTTGGGTGGAGTTGATGACAGTGATGCCTCTTTTTTATGTCATCACGTTGGTTTTGATTCCGTATGTATTTAAGAAGAAGGGGGTTTGGTTGTTTTGTGCTTCGTTGATTATAACGAATGTGGGATTCTTTTTTCTACAAACACTTTACCATCATTTGTTCCTTGAATTTGAACACGATCACGGAACCGCCCCTGAAATGTTAGGAGCATTTCCTTTGATAATGGTTTCGGCGATAGCATCGACCTATGGTTTACTTTTGGAATATTCGGAGCAGGAGTCCCGAAAAGTAGAAAAGGCAAGGGAGCAGATGAGTGCCGAATTAGCTTTTTTGCGCTCTCAGATCAGCCCTCACTTCATTTTCAATATTCTGAATAGTATTGTGTATTTGATCCGGACGAAAGCTTCAAAGCAAGCAGAGGACGTGACGATGCGTCTCTCCTCCTTAATGCGTTATATGCTGTATGATTCTGACCAAACGATGGTCCCATTAACGAATGAAATGGCTTACGTTGAAAACTATATCGATCTCCAAAAAATGCGTTTCGATGGAAATGTTTCCTTTGATTTCTTGGTAGAAGGCGAGGGACATGGTCATTTAATTGAGCCTATGTTATTAATTCCTTTTGTGGAGAATGCGGTTAAGCATGGGGTAGGCCTGGTGGATCAACCCTTTATTTATGTGAAGTTAACATCGACCGAAGCGGGTTTGCATTTTCAGGTAAAAAATAAAAAAGGAAAAGAGGAGCAAGTGTTTAAAGACCCAAGTTCTGGCATTGGATTGAAAAATGTGAAACGCCGTTTGGAATTATTGTACCCCGAAAAGCATCAGCTAACTATTCAGGAAGATGAACTAAATTTCTCCGTGGATCTAACCTTAACTTTGAAATAAGATGGTAAAAATGAATTGCATAGTCGTCGACGACGAAGTGATGGGTCGGAAATTGCTGGAAGAAAATGTGAAGCAGATTCCATTCTTGAATTTAGTAGGCTCTTGTGGGAATGCATTTGAGGCGATGGAAGTGCTACAAAAAGAAAAAGTAGACCTGCTCTTTCTTGATATTCAGATGCCGGGTTTGCTCGGGACATCGTTTATTTCTTCTTTGGCAGTAAAACCACTTGTTGTTTTCGTCACAGCTTATGCAAATTATGCAGTGGAAAGTTATAACCTCGATGCGGTGGATTATCTGATGAAACCTGTTAGCTTGGATCGATTTGCTTTGAGTGCGAATAAGGCTTACCATATTTTTATGGGCAAATCGGTCGTTGAAAATGAGCCTTTAGAAGATTTCTTCTTTGTGAATGTCGAGTATTCGCTTGTACGTATTTCGATCCCCTTGATTAGCCACATTGAAGGCTTGAAGGATTATGTGAAGATTTATGTGGAGGGGGAGCGGCATCCGATTTTGACGAAGCAGACGATGAAGAGTGTAGAGGCCAAAGTCATGCCACACGGTTTCATGCGGGTTCACAAATCGTTCATTGTGAATTTAAAGAAGATCGAGTCGATTAAGCAGCAGCGTATAAAAATAGGGAACCATGAGATTGCCGTCAGCGATTCGCACATTGGCGAATTAATGGAGCGTCTGAATGCTAATAGGCTAAATTAACCTGTAGTCCTACATGGAAATTTCTGCCGGGGGAAGGATTATAAAACCGGCCTCCAGTGGCATTTAAATCAGGTCCAGAACTATATAGTTCATTGCCTAGATTATCAATTGATGCCCATAATGTCCATTTCTTGTGTGCATATGCCACCTTTGTATTCCAAAGTCGATAGGATCCCATTTGCTCCGTATTCGCATCATTCAAGAATTGATAATCTACGAATTGAAAGTTTTGGATGAAGCTTAGGCCAATGGGATGTTTCCACAAAAGGCTGGTTGATTGCTGAAAGGGACTCGTCCCCGTTAGGAAATTACCATTTGCAAATCGAAAGTTCTGCCAGGTCGTGGCTTGTTCTAGCTGTAATTGCTTCGAAAGTTGCCAGGTTGTCGTCAGCTCGAGTCCCTGTTGAGTCGTCGAGCCTGCATTGACAAAATAATCTGACCCATCCGCTGCTCTTCTAACCACGATGGTTTCGTCCAAATTAAATTGGTACAGGCTTACATCCCAGTTCAATTTTGCATAGTTCCCTCGATAAGTAATTTCGTGGTTCCATCCTTTTTCCGCCTTTATAGAGGTGTTAATTATACCCGTTGATGGGCGCATTTCTGAGATGCTAGGAGGGGAGTAGCCGTGTGCTATTTTTGCGACGATACTTTGGTGGGGCCCTAATTGACGTAGGATGGCCAATCGAGGCGAGAAGATGGCTTCGTTTCCAATGTATTCTGTCCAATAACTGCTCAAACTACCAGAGAAGGTAAAGATCCAATTCGATAGGCCTGCATATTCATTTTGTAGGAAGATACTGCCTTGTTGCACATGTGTGTTTTGGGTAAGTTGCAAGGTGTCTTTTACGCCGTTTCGATTACCAAAAGTCGAACTATTCAGTTGTCCTGTTTGGTATTCAAATCCTAGGTCGCTCTTGATGATCTCCTTTCTGTGCATCACTCCCCGCGTAGAATAATTCGGCTCATGGCGAACTTCATAATTTCGGATGGTTGGATTTTCGATGTCATTCACTTGTACCGATTGGCTGAGATCCCAAGCCCATTGGGGTGAAATCACTTGGGAGGCTTTTGCACTAAGCCCATAACTTTTGATTTTAAAGGTTGCTGCTTGTTGTTGCGCACTTTTAAAAATACCAGCCGCAGGCCTAGCCTGTGTGGGATTCGCTACATATTGTGCTTTCGTGAGTCCTCCGGGAGTTTGATAGGCTAAATCCACATAATAGGTGCTCAGATCTAGATTCAACTCGTTCGAAAACTGGTGATGGAATTCGTAGGAAAGCCATTGCTTCTTCATCGCAGATTGGGCACGATATCCCTCCTGCTGATTGAAAGAAGCATATAGTCGGTGATTTTCAGAGGAAAGATCAATGGATGTTTTCATCCCGCCGAGTGAATGGTATACGGTCTCAGCATTTAAATTTTTACCGCGAGGGGTGCTTTCAAAAAGCAAAACACCACCCGTACCTGCTCCATAAATTCCCGCTGATGGACCTTTCGTGATGGTTAATCCAGAAAATAGCCCCGGCTCTAAAACAGAGATGTAGGTATTATTTCCGGCATCTGTAAAGGGAATGGAATTCCAATAGACTTTGGTATTTCTAACGCCAAAAGGGGCCCGCAAAGAACTTCCTCGAATCGCAATTCGGTAACTCCCAGGTGAACGTTCCTCCATCCGAATACCTGCCATTGAATTGAGGGACGCAACGAAAGAGGTAGAACTCAGTCTTTGCAAATCAGTGGTTCTAACAAAGGCGTCTGGAGTGTTTAAAGGACTCCGCTTTTGTTCAAAAACATAGACTTTTACTTCATCTAAAACTTTTGTTGAATCGGTTTGTGCTAAGACTGGGAGATAGAAAAGAAGTAATAGGAGTTTCTTCATTTTAGAAGAAATAAGTCAACAAGGTAGAAGGGATAATGGCTTGGGAAGCCTGAATCGACTTTGAATTTGGATTTTCTGCCCCACCTAGATTTAATACTTCAACGGCGAATGCTAATCCAAAATGACCGTGATTCATATCTGCTCTCAGTTTGTAATTAGGATGTTTGTCAGATACGAGCGATTGATAGGGTACTCCCACATACCTACCGTACAATGTGACCTCTTCGTACAAAGGTTCGAAGATTTTAGCTTGTAAGCTAACGCTAGTTTTACCTGGTATAAACACGCCTATTCCAGCGCTGATCCCATGAAGTGAGTACTTTTCTTCCTCAATGTACTCTGATTTTGAGGAACTGATTTTACGGGCAATCGATTTGCTGTAGATGCTTAAACTAGGGATAAAACTAATCTTATGTTGGCTAGTCCAGCTGATGCCTGCTTCTGCCTGACCTCCTCGGTATTGCGCTACTAATTCATCGTAAGGAGAAATAGGCTGATTTCTAGGATTTACTGGGGGTTCAATAAAGACGTATTGGCTTCTATTAATGAGACTTCCACTAATATTTCCGATGGTTTTTAATTCCACAAAAATTTTATGCTTTTTACCGGGGTTTTGGAAAGAAATCCCGGCTGCTAAATCTAAAGTAGATTGATTTTCGTGCCAAGAGATAAGGGAGGTCCCAATGCTAGAATTGAAACGAAATTTTTGGCCAAAAACTCCGATAGAAATAAACAAGAAAAATAGTATACCTAAAAACCGCATGGGAACAAATATAGACTTTTTACCAATACTTCCCTTGTTTTTTCAGCGCAAAAATCAAGCCCCTTAGCACAATGATGAGGTGATTTACTATATTAGGGATGAGCCCAAAATGTGACTTCAACACATCATACCGCTCGTTCCAAGACCTTTGTAGGTTTTGTACCGAGGCCCCGCCCATCAGGTAGTTGCAAATAGGAGTCTTGGATTTCAGGATGGTCTGGCTTTTCTTCAGCACTTGAATCTCCCAGTCAATGTCAGAACTGAGTTTATAACTCAAATCGAAGAGGGGAGAGATACTTCGCTTCGCGATAAAAGCCTGGTGACAAATTAACATTCCGAATCGGAAGTCCTTCCACGTCAAAGAGGCTGGCAATTTATGGGGTGTTGCTTCACTTCGTAAACCGATAGATTCACCGTCGTTATTGACAAAAACTGCCTCACCGTAAAGTACATCCGGATTTTGATCTAGTTCTTGTAAGATATTTTTTAATGTCGTAGCCGATGCAAACGTGTCGCCGGCGTTTAAGAAGAGCAAATAATCCCCTTTGGCTAATTGCATCCCTTTGTTCATCGCATCGTAGATGCCTTTGTCTTTTTCAGAGATGAATTGTTGGATGTGTTGTTTATTCGCCTCGATAATGTCCAAAGTTCCATCTTTCGAAGCCCCATCTACCACCACATAGTCGATCTCATCAGCGCATCCCTGTTCAATAACACTTTTCAGCGTTCGTTCTAGGTAGGCCTCTGCCTGGTAGGTGATGGTGATGATACTAAGCTTGGGCATAATAAGCGAGGTGTTGTTTTGCCACCGTTTTTTGGTCGTATAATTGTATGGCGCGTGTTCGAGCTTTCTCTCCTGCTTTTTCATTTTCTAAGCACCACTGAATGCCTTTGGCTAAATCCTTCGGCTCAAAAGCCCTTGCCACATAGCCCGTTATTTGGTTTTCAATCATCTCTGGAATTCCACCTACCTCAAAACCAACACAAGCTGTGCCGCAAGCCATGGCCTCCATGATCGTATTCGGTAGATTTTCTTCCAAAGAAGGAGTCACAAACACGTCTGCCGCTGCATAGATGTCGCGCATTTTCGAAGGATCAGTCACCTGCCCAAAACTATGCGATTTCAACGGAAGCTCCTCTGTCATTTCTCCGCCCACGATAAGTAATTCTGTCGTCTTAGGGTCTAAATAAGCTAAGGCCTCTTTCAATAAATGGAAACCTTTTGCCGGAGCATTCACGCGCATGGCGACGAATAAGACGTATTTTTTGTTTGGATCTAAGTTCAAATTGGTTGTACTCGGAGCGAAGAAATTCGTATCAATCGCATTAGGAATGGTCTTTATCTCGTGCTCTCCTAAGATGCTACTTTGTTTCGCTCGGTTACCTAGCCAATCGCTGCACGTGATGATATGAAGGTTTTTTGCTGCAAATCCGTTTTTCTTCGCTTCCCATAGGCGATGCGAAAGGTCATTTGGATTCGGATCTTTCAAGAATTTGCAATCCCCACAACTCAGCTGGAAATTTTCGCAAGTTCCACTGTGGTGGCATCCACCCGTAAAAGCCCACATATCGTGAAGTGTCCAAAAAACAGGTTTGTTCAATCTGGTCAGGGCCGCAATGTCTTTCACTGACAGAAAGCCAAAATTCACCCAATGCAAATGCACGATATCTGCCTGTTGTATCAGAGGATGCTTCGAAATGTCACTCCCGAAAATACCCGGGTTGAATAGGAATCGAATCGATTTGTCTTTTTCGAAAAAAAGAAAAAATAAGCGTTCCGCGATGAACTTCAACCAAGAAATGAGTCCATTTCCGAACTTGATTGAGTTAGAAGAACTCGCTTTTTCTCTCACCAAATAATCCACGCGATGGCCTTCCTTTTCCAAAGCCACTTTCAATCGCCCCGCCGCAATCCCAGCCCCGCCATTGCTGTCGTGGTAGGAGAGTAGGACGATATGTAGCTTTTTATTAGACATTAAGCGAAGATTTCAGCCAGTTTAGCCGCGATACGTTCAGCTGCTTTTCCATCCCAAAGCGGAGGAATACTCCCTTTCTTCACCTTGCCAGCCAAGATTTCTTTAAGCGCGGCATAGGTTTTCTTTGGGTCTAAATCAGATAATAATTGATTTGTTCCTAAAGTCACCGTAATCGGTCTTTCCGTTGAATCACGGAAGGTCAAGCACGGAACCCCTAAATAGGTGGTTTCCTCTTGAATACCGCCAGAATCTGTTAAAATCGCTGTGGCATTCGACATCAATTGAATGAATTCTAAATAGCCCAAAGGCTCGGTCATAATCAAGTTTTTGGCCTGATCAAGACGATCCGCCAGCCCAAATTTCTCCATATGGGCCCTTGTTCTCGGGTGGATAGGGAAGATAATCTTCGTGTCTTGACTACTCAATTCGATTAATTCCAGGATAGATTGTAAACCTTTTTCGGTGTCCACGTTCGCAGGGCGGTGCATGGTCATGACGATGTAGTTGTCAGTGGTCAGTGGGCAGTCGACAGTGGACAGGTCTTCTAGTATCGTGGTGGTTTTTGCTTTCTCTTGGTAGCGAACTAAAGAGTCAATCATCACATTTCCTGCAAAGAATACGCGTTCATCCGCAACACCCTCATTTTTCAAGTGCTGCATCCCACTTTCCTCCGTCACAAATAGATAATCCGCCACGCTATCCGTCAAAATACGGTTTAGTTCTTCCGGCATCGTACGGTCGAAGCTACGTAAGCCCGCCTCTACGTGAGCCACTTTGATGCCCATTTTGATGGCGACTAAGGTACAGGCCAAAGTCGAAGTAACATCCCCCACCACGATAATCAAGTCTGGTTTCTCGGCCTCTACAATTTTCTCAAAAGCCACCATGATTTTCGCCGTCACTTCTGTATGGCTTCCGCCCCCAATCCCTAGAAAGAAATCCGGTTCAGGTAATTCCAATTGAGTGAAAAAGACATCGCTCATTTTCGCATCAAAATGCTGTCCCGTGTGAACAATCTTTGATGTCCAACCGGCTAACTTTTGGATTGCACGATGTAGCGGAGCTACTTTCATGAAATTGGGACGCGCGCCCACGACTTGAATTACTTTCATTATACTAATTTATAAACTTAAAATTACAAAGAACAAAGTTCAAAGTTCAAAGTAGGAATCCCCTTCGGGGATGAATTCGTGAAATGTTTCCTTCTGACCAAGCGACAAAGTCGCGACTAAGCCGAAGGCGACTAAGTCACGCAGTGGCGACTAGTGACTAGCGACTGTCCACTGCCCACTTGAATGCTTCCATATAATTCCCCAGCACCGAATGAATATTAATCTCCTTCTCAATAATCTCCCTCGAACGCTGTCCCATTAATGCAATGTTATCGGGCTTTGCGAAAAGCGTCTCAATAACTGACTGCAAGCTAGATAAAGACCCAGATTCAAAATAATGTCCATTATATCCCTCGCGCACGAGGCGTTTTTCGGTTCCATCTGCCACGGAACAAACGACTGGTTTGGAGAAACACATCGCCTCATTGATGGACAAACCACCCATGCCGGCTAGGACATAGATTCCTGATTCGCAGGTGATTTTGCCTAATTCTTTGGGGTCATAAATACCTCCGTGAAATTGAATGAAATCGTGGCCCGCAGCCTGCGCTTTCAAAGCTTCCAGTTCTGGACCATCGCCCACAATACTTAATTCCGTCTGTGGGAATTTCGCGCGCAAGGCAATGGCTGCCTCGATCAATAAATCAACCTGCTTCCATTTGACTAAACGCCCAATGTGCAAAAGCCGGAAAGGGTTCGGTTGAATTTCTTTTAACTCGTTTGCCGTGGCTAATAAGGCATCCGTATCTGGGGAGTTCGCCGTGATAAATACCTTTTCAGCGGGAACACCATAGCTGCCGTGTAGGGCCACTGCTTCATCTAAATAATTGATATGGGCATCCACCAAATTCGAGAAACGTTTTCTGGTTTCGCGCACGATCAAGAACTTTAAACGGGCGAGAAGGGATGGGTTCGATTGGTGGGCTTGGTTGTTTTCCGTCACACCGCCTCCCTGTAAATAATAGGAGATGGCATTTTCGTAATGGGGTACTTGAAAGGGAATTTCTTTGGAAATAAGCGCCACTTTATGTTGTCTCAAAAAGCGGTACCAGCCCGGATAGAAAACAAAAGAGGCTTGGTAGGGCCAGTTGACCATCAGGACGTCTGGTTTTTCTGCCAAAATCAATTCCTTCAGCCCTCTAAAAAACTTCTTGCCGTAATAGGTCGTATACTCTTCTCTGCGAAAAACCTTGAATTCGATGCCTTTGTCCGAGGTATAGACCCCAGCACCTAAGGTAGCCCCTTTTTCTGTAGGCACCACCACGCAAACCTCCACCCCATAATCGCGTTGCAATTTGTTCAGGACTAGGTTATAATAGTGAGGCAGGCCACCGGCCAGGGACATTATTTTCATTTCTTAAACCAATTAATAACTAGCTCACTGATGTCAGGAGAAAGTTTGAATTTCGTGACCGCGAGGATAAATAATCCTCCAATAGCTGTTGTTCGTACA
>JBMSJH010000003.1:0-22982 GCA_049418705.1 Aquirufa sp. | reverse complement strand
AGAACCGTTTGGGTCAAGAGCGTGTGGCAGAGGAGGGATTGATGGGTATTGTATTGGATCCTAACTTCAGCAAAAACCACTGGTTATACCTGTACTATGCGCATCCAACAGAGACTAAGCATATTTTAGCACGTATGGAATTGCGTGGGGATGAGTTGTTAGTGGAGCAACAAAAAGTGCTATTAGAGGTTCCTACACAGCGGGAGGAGTGTTGCCATACGGGTGGTGGAATGGTTTTTGACAAATCAGGAAACCTTTTCTTAACGGTTGGAAATAACACAAGTAACAGTAATTCAGATGGTTATGCGCCTATCGATGAGCGTCCAGGGCAAGCGTATTGGGATGATCAGCGTGGAGCGTCGAATACGAATGATTTACGCGGAAAGATATTGCGTATTCACCCAGAGCCAAATGGTACCTATACCATTCCTAAAGGCAATTTATTTGCACCAGGCACGCCTAAAACGAAGCCTGAAATCTATACGATGGGTCACCGTAATCCGTGGAGACCGAGCATTGACTCGAAAACAGGTTTCTTGTATTGGGGTGAGGTAGGTCCAGATGCGTCGGTGGATTCAGAGAAAGGTCCTCGCGGTTATGATGAATTTAATCAGGCCAAAGGTCCAGGCTACTACGGCTGGCCTTATTTCATCGGAAATAATCAAGCTTATGCGGATGTAAATTTTGAGACAATGGCAATCGGGCCTAAGTTCAATCCAGCGGCTCCAGTGAACGAATCTCCTAACAATACCGGTTTACGTGAATTGCCTCCAGCAACGAAGGCGATGATTTGGTATCCTTATGGAACTTCAGAAGAGTTTCCTTTAGTAGGGTCATCGGGGCGTTCTGCAACGGGTGGACCTGTATTTAGAAAAGCCGATTTCCCTGGCGCTAAACGTGCTTTCCCATCGTATTATGAAGGGAAATGGTTAATCGTCGAATTCATGCGAGGCTGGATTATGGCCGTGACAATGGATGAAAAAGGAGATTATAAATCTATGGAGCGCTTTATGCCGTCTACGACTTTTGGATCTGCGATTGATATGGACTTCAGCCCAGAAGGTGATTTATATGTATTAGAATATGGATCGGCTTGGTTCCGTGGTAATGAAAATGCGCGTTTAGTGAAGATTGAATACCAAGGTGGAAACCGCAAGCCTTATGTGGAGGCTTCGGCAGCGAAGAAAGCTGGTGCAGCTCCGTTTACGACTACTTTATCGGCCGATGGAACGAAAGATTTCGATGGCGATAAATTAACTTATACGTGGACGGTGAAGAAGGCAGGAAAATTCGTGAAGAATTTATCGGGCGCATCGGCTACTTTAAACTTAAAAGACGCAGGTAAATACGAGGTGACTTTGAAGGCGGCTGATCCAAAAGGATTGTCGAACACGGCTTCTTTGGAAATATTAGTAGGAAATGAGGCTCCAGAAGTGGATATCGCCGTGGAGGGTAATAAGTCATTCTATTTCGAGGGACAGCCTTTGAAATATGCGGTAAAAGTGGAAGATAAGGAAGATGGTTCTCTAGGAAAAGGAATCGCTCCAGAGGCGGTGGCTGCTACGGTTGATTATGTAGCTTCAGGTTATGATCCGATCGAAATGGCGCAATCGCACAGAAAGGCTGATAGTGATTTATTTGCGTCAGCAGGTCTTCGCTTAATTAATGCAAGTGATTGTAAGTCATGTCACCAGATGTCCGTGCGCTCTGTAGGGCCATCTTACAAAGAGGTTGCGGAGAAATACAAGGGACAAGACGTGTTAGAGAAATTGTCTGATAAGGTGATTTCAGGTGGTATGGGAGTTTGGGGAGAACATGCGATGTCTGCTCACCCGAGTATTTCGAAAGCGGATGCCAAAGCCATGGTCAATTATATCCTTAGTTTAGGGGATAAAAAAGCCAGCAATGCAATCGGTATCGCTGGAGAATTAGGCTTGAAAAAACCAGCAGATCAATCTTCTTCAAAAGGCGTATTCGTGGTACGTGCTACTTACCTAGATAAAGGAAACAAGAAGATGGCTCCAGTTCAATCAGAGAAATGGTTGTTCCTACGTCACCCTGCTTTGAACGTGGAGAAAGCGGATGTGTCGAAAGGCATTCTGCAATTAATTACGCCAGGTCGTTCGACGAACATGGTGGGCCAAAATCCTTACCTAGGTTACAAGGATTTAGATTTAACGGGTATCAATATGATCGAAATTTCAGCCTCTGCGCAAGCGAGAACAAACGCAGCAGGAGGGGTGATTGAAATTCGTTTGGATTCACCTACGGGAACGGTTATTGGTAAAACAGCGCCTATTGAGGTTTCTCAAGGTGGTTTTGGTGGACCTCCTCCAGCAGCGGCAACGCCAGGAAAGGGAGCTCCACTAGGAACAGGAGTAGCGCCAGCCGCCTCAGCACCGGCACCGGCATCGGCACCAGCAGCGCCTGCGACGGCAGCCGCACCAGCAGCCCCTGCCGCAGCGCCGCCTCGTATGCGTCCTCCATCATCTCAAAAAGTAGCCATTCAAGCCACTTCCGGATCTCATGACCTGTATTTTGTGGCGGTAAATCCTGCAGCCACAGAGCAACAAATCGTTGTGCAGATTTCGGGTATTGAAATGAAAAAATAATCTCTCGATTATAGTAAGTAAAAGGTTCTCTCTGCTTTAAATAGAGAGAACCTTTTTTTATGCGTTATACCTTACTTTTGCTGTTCATTTCTGGGTCCATTTTCGCCCAAAAAAACATTACAACCGCCTCTGATGCCACAGCGCCCTTACACGCACTGCAGCCAGATTACCCCACGCCATACGGTGCTCCCGCGGTGGCAGATATTCAGAAAACGATCGATCGCGTATTTACCTATTTAGAATCCGCCACCCCGAATCGTTTTGTCGATAAATCCAGTGGCGCTGAGGTGAAAACCTATAACGCTAACTCCATTTTCAGCAAAGGTGATTTTCGCCCGATCTCGTATGAGTGGGGCGTGACCTATTCTGGGATGCTAGCCTTGACTGAAGTTACAGGTGATGAGAAATACAAGAACTATGTGTTTAATCGCTTGAATCTGATTAATTCAGCTGTTCCAGAGGCGATCAAGATTCCTGCAGAGCAATCACACGTATTAAAAGGATTAGTGCACCCACGAGCGCTCGATGACATCGGTGCGATGGGAATGGCGGTGGTTAAAGCAAAGAAAGCGGGTTTCACTACCGATATGTCCTATATCACGAAGCGCGCGTTTGACTTCATCTTAAAGGAAGAGCATCGTTTGCCGGATCGCACCTTGGTGAGAATTCGTCCTTTGCACCATACGATGTGGCTGGATGATGTCTATATGGCCATTCCTGAGCTATTACAATTGGGAGAATACGAGGAGGCCGTTTTTCAGTTTACTGCGTATCAAAAGCGGATGTTCAATCCCAACTTGAATATTTACATGCATGGTTATTTAGTGGATGCCACAGAGCATCCGGAGTTCCATTGGGGACGCGCGAACGGCTGGGCCTTGTTGACAAATTGTGAATTATTGGAATATCTGCCGGCGAATCATCCAGCTCGTCCTGCGATTTTGGCACAATTGAAAAATCACTTGAAAGGGCTGATGGCCTTGCAGGATGGAACTGGTTTTTGGCATCAATTATTAGATAAAAACGATTCCTATTTAGAGACCTCTTGTACGGCGATTTATACCTATGTGATGGCCAAAGGTATCAACAAAGGCTGGTTAGATCCGAAAATTTACGGCCCTGCAGCCATTTTGGGCTGGAATGCAGTGAACACGAAAGTAAATGAAAAAGGCCAAGTCGAAGGTACCTGCGTGGGCACCGGTTTAGCCTGGGATCCTGCTTTTTACTACCATAGACCGATTTCTCCTTTCGCGGCACACGGTTATGGCCCCGTACTTTTAGCAGGAGCAGCGATGATGGATTTACTGAAACACAATAATTACCAAATCAACGATTCCGCCGTACATTTGAAATAATATGAAAAACGCATTTGATTTAACAGGAAAAGTAGCACTCGTAACGGGTTGCAAAAGAGGTATCGGGATGGCAATGGCTTTGGGCTTAGCGGAGGCTGGTGCAGATATCATCGGAGTTTCGGCTAATCTTGAACTAGCAGGATCCCAGGTTTCAAAAGCCGTGGAGGCGCTAGGTCGAAAATTCAAAGCTTACCAAGCAGACTTCTCTAACCGCGATTCGCTGTATGCCTTTATCAAACAGGTAAAAGCAGATTTTCCGCGCATCGATATTTTAGTGAATAATGCGGGTACCATTTTGCGTAATCCAGCAGCAGAGCATTCGGATGAGTTTTGGGATGAGGTATTAGAGGTGAATCTTTCGTCTCAATTTATCTTAAGTAGAGAGATTGGTTCTATTATGTTAGCCCAGGGTTCTGGTAAAATCATTTTTACTGCTTCTCTATTGAGTTTCCAAGGCGGTATCAATGTGCCGGGTTATGCAGCTAGCAAGGGCGGAATTGCCCGTTTAACGATGGCCCTAGCGAATGAGTGGGCTGGTAAGGGAGTTAATGTCAATGCAATTGCTCCAGGTTATATTTCAACAGATAATACAGCTGCCTTGCGAGAAGATAAAGATCGAAGCAGCTCCATTTTAGGACGAATTCCGGCAGGACGTTGGGGAGAACCAGAGGACTTTAAAGGGCCAGTGGTTTTCTTAGCATCTGATGCCTCTAACTATGTACACGGAACCATACTGACTGTCGATGGCGGCTGGATGGGCCGGTAGCAAAGACCAAAGACCAAAGTTCAAATAGGAAAATTCTGAACTTGGGTCTTTGCTCTTTGAATATTGAATATAAACCTCTGAACTTTGAACTTTGGTCTTTTAACTTTGAAATTATGAAAAAACTTACCCTCCTCATCACCCTACTCTCCACCTCTCTTTTCGCGCAGAAAATAGACGTGGATAAACAAATCGCTTTAGCTGGTCAACAGTACCAATTGATGCTGGTCGCACAACCTGATACAAGCACGACTGTTCACTCTGCAAAGCAGGATGGGACGTATCGAAACATGCCTTCGAAGTGGTGGTGTTCAGGGTTTTTCCCGGGTGGACTTTGGTACTTATTCGAAAAAACAAAAGACCCGAAATGGGAATCAGCTGCGCGTTTATGGACAGCTGCGGTAAAGAAGGAGCAGTTCAATACGGGTACGCATGATTTAGGGTTTATGATGTACGATTCTTTCGGCAATGGCTTGCGTCTAACGAAAGATCCGGAATACAAGAAGGTGTTGATTCAATCAGCTAAGTCTTTGGCGACTCGATTTGATCCAAAAATTGGTTTGATCAAATCTTGGAATGGCTTCAAAGGCGGTTATCAATATCCAGTGATCATCGATAATATGATGAACCTAGAATTGTTATTCTGGGCTTCAAGAGAAACCGGTGATCCACGTTTTAAGGAGATCGCGATTATTCACGCGGACAATACGATGAAAAATCATTTCAGACCGGATTATTCGAGCTATCATGTGATTTGCTATGATGTGGATGGTAAGGTTTTGGCCAAAAAACAACACCAAGGCTACCAAGACGAGTCTACCTGGACGCGTGGACATGCCTGGGCGATGTACGGCTACGTGGAAATGTACCGCAATACGAAAGACAAAAAATACTTAGACTTCGCCCAAAAAATCTCTGATTTCTACTTGAATCACCCGAATATGCCATCTGACAAAATTCCGTATTGGGATTTTTATGCGCCCAATATCCCGACAGAGGAACGTGATGCTTCGGCAGGTGCGATCGCGGCATCTGCTTTGCTAGAATTGAGCACGTATTCTGGGGAGAAAGGGAAGCGTTATTATGCGGATGCGGTGAAGATGCTAGAATCACTTTCATCGCCAGCTTACCGTGCGGCTTTAGGTGAAAATAATCACTTCTTAATCAAGCACTGTGTAGGAGCGAAATCCTTGAATTCAGAGATTGATGTGCCGTTAATCTACGCAGATTACTATTATTTAGAAGGCTTGTTGCGCTACCAAAAAATGGCTAAAAAATAGACGGCTTTTTGGGCTGAATTTCGTACCTTTGAGGCTTCATTTTTTATCAAGCCCCATGTCAGTTAAGAAAATTCAATCAGCCTTAATTTCGGTTTATTACAAGGACGGTTTAGCGCCTATCATTCAAGAACTTCATAAAAACGGAGTGACACTTTATTCTACGGGAGGGACGCAGTCTTTCATCGAAGAATTAGGTATTCCAGTGATTGCAGTAGAAGATTTAACGGGATATCCGTCGATCTTTGGCGGTCGCGTGAAGACTTTGCACCCGAAGGTTTTTGGTGGAATTTTACACCGTCGCGACTTAGCGGAGGATGTGGCTGTAGCTAAACAATACGATATCCCAGCGCTAGATTTAGTGATGGTGGATTTATATCCATTCGAGGAGACGGTTGCGTCTGGAGCATCTGATGAGGATATTATTGAAAAAATTGACATCGGAGGTATCTCTTTAATCCGTGGTGGTGCAAAGAATTTTAACGATGTATTAATCGTTTCTTCTCGTGATCAATACGCAGAAGTGTCTGCGATTTTTGCGGCTCACGGTTCTACTTCAACGACTTTAGAAGAGCGTAGACGTTTTGCCGGAAAGGCATTCGCTGTTTCATCGCACTACGATGGAGCAATCCAGCGTTATTTTGCAGGCCAAACAGCAGATTTAGCAAACTATACCACTTTGCCAGCGCACGGTTTACGTTACGGCGAAAATCCGCACCAACAAGGTAAGTTCTACGGAGATTTAGCGGCATTATTTGATAAACTACACGGTAAGGAATTGTCTTATAATAACTTAGTGGACGTAGATGCTTGTCTTTCGTTATTAGACGAGTTTCAAGAAACAGCATTCGTTATCATTAAGCACATGAATGCATGTGGTGTGGCGACTGGTTCTACGGTGAAGGAGGCGTATGATAAAGCACTTTCTTGTGATCCGATTTCTGCTTTCGGTGGTGTATTAGCGACAAACAATACCGTAGACAAAGCAGCAGCTGAGTCGATCAATCCCTTGTTCTGTGAGATTCTAATTGCGCCAGACTTTACGGAGGAGGCTTTGGAAATCTTAAAGACAAAGAAAAACCGAATTCTGTTAAAACGTAACCAAGTAGAATTCCCGAAAGTGATGTTCAAGACCTTGTTAAATGGGGTACTAGAACAAGATAAAGATTTAGTGATGGAAGGCGTGGAAGATTTCAAAACGGTGACGAAACGCATTCCTACGGATGAGCAGAAGCGCGCTTTGGCCTTCGCATTAAAGATTTGTAAGCATACGAAATCAAATACCATCATTTTAGCGAATGACGGTCAGTTATTAGCTTCCGGTGTAGGCCAAACTTCTCGTGTAGACGCCTTAAAGCAAGCGATTGATAAAGCGAAAGAATTTGGCTTTGATTTAAATGGTGCAGTGATGGCATCTGATGCTTTCTTCCCATTCCCAGATTGCGTTGAAATCGCTGGAAATGCTGGTATTGTGGCAGTTACACAGCCTGGTGGATCGATCAAAGACCAAGATTCTATCGACTACTGTGATGCAAACAATTTAGCCATGGTTATGACAGGAATTCGTCACTTTAAACATTAGGATTATTCAGTTAATTTTTATATTTTTAAGGCTACTAATCAACACAAGTTTCGGGCGATTAATAAGCTCGTTTTAACACACATTAAATTACATTATGTCAGAAGCACAAGATACATCAGCTCAAGATCGGGCAAATTATGGTGCAGATAATATTCAAGTATTAGAGGGTTTAGAGGCGGTTCGTAAACGTCCTTCCATGTATATCGGTGATACAGGCTTTAAAGGCCTTCATCACTTGATCTGGGAGGTAGTTGATAACTCGATTGATGAGGCGTTAGCAGGTCACTGTGATAAGATCAAGGTGACGATCAATACAGATAATTCCATTTTAGTAGAAGATAACGGTCGTGGTATCCCTACGGGAATGCACACGAAGGAGAAGCGTTCTGCCCTAGAGGTGGTAATGACGGTTCTTCACGCCGGTGGTAAATTTGATAAAGATACTTACAAGGTATCTGGTGGTTTGCACGGTGTGGGGGTTTCTTGTGTGAACGCCTTATCGACGGATTTAAAAGTAACGGTACACAGAGAAGGGAAAATTTTCCAACAAGAATACAAGATTGGTGTTCCTCAGTACCCAGTAAAAGAGATTGGTACAACGGATCGTACAGGTACATCGGTTTTATTTAAGCCGGATGAGACGATCTTTACAGTAACTGAATACAAATACGAAACAGTAGCGGGTCGTTTACGTGAGTTGTCATTCTTAAACGCGGGTATCCGGGTTGAGTTGACGGATTTGCGTGAATTGGATGAGAATGGTGTTGCGAAAACGGAAGAATTCTTCTCTGAAGGAGGTCTTCGTGAATTCGTTACTTTCTTGGATTCAACTCGTGAGCCATTATTGTCTGAGCCTATCTACATGGAAGGCGATAAGAATGGGGTGCCGGTTCAAGTGGCGATGGTGTATAACACCTCTTACACAGAGAACGTGGTGTCTTATGTGAACAACATTAATACGATTGAAGGTGGAACTCACGTAGCAGGTTTCCGTGGTGCCTTGACTCGTACGTTGAAAAACTACGCAGATAAGTCAGGTGCTTTAGATAAATTAAAAATCGATATCGCGGGTGATGACTTCCGTGAAGGTTTGACAGCGGTTATTTCTGTGAAAGTGGCGGAGCCTCAGTTTGAGGGCCAAACAAAAACCAAACTAGGTAATGGGGAGGTTTCTGGTGCGGTTTCTGCAGCGATGTCAGATATGTTAGAGTCTTGGTTAGAGGAGCACCCGAAAGAGGCTCGTCAAATCGTAGCCAAAGTTATCTTAGCCGCACAAGCGCGTCACGCAGCTCGTAAGGCACGTGAGATGGTTCAACGTAAAACGGTTTTAGGTTCGAACTCCTTGCCAGGTAAATTAGCTGACTGTTCGGATTCAGATCCAGAAACGTGTGAGATCTACCTTGTCGAAGGGGACTCAGCGGGTGGTACGGCGAAACAAGGCCGTAACCGTGCTTTCCAAGCGATCCTTCCGTTACGTGGTAAGATTTTGAACGTAGAGAAAGCACAAGAATACCGTATCTACGAAAACGAGGAGATCAAGAATATGATTACGGCGCTAGGCGTTTCTTTTGGAAAAGATGGAGACGAGCGTGCGTTGAATATGGATAAGTTGCGTTACCACAAGGTGATCATCATGACCGATGCGGACGTTGACGGTAGTCACATTCGTACCTTGATTTTAACGTTCTTCTTCCGTTACATGCGTGAATTAGTAGATCGCGGTTGTATTTATATCGCTCAACCACCGTTGTACCAAGTGAAGAAAGGTCAACAAGTTCGTTACGTTTGGACGGAAGATCAACGTGCGCAGGCAATTCAGGAATTAGCTGGTGGCGGAAAAGAAGATAATGTAGGTGTTCAACGTTATAAGGGTCTTGGAGAGATGAACGCGGAGCAATTGTGGGAAACTACGATGAATCCGGAGTCTCGTACCTTGAAGCAAGTAACGGTGGAATCAGCGATTGAAGCAGATTTATTATTCTCTATGTTAATGGGGGATGAGGTAGCCCCACGTCGTGACTTCATTGAAAAGAATGCTAAATACGCTAAAGTAGACGTTTAGAATGAATTTTGATTTTAAATCCTACCATTTGCGGGGTATTCACGCAGAGACGTTAGAAGAAAAGCAAAAGATCAATCAAGAATTGAAAGACTTTTACAATTCCTTAACAGAAGAAGAAAAGCGCTTGTTTAACTTAGAACTTCAGAAATTCTTGGCCACAGAAATGGGGCGATTGGGTTCTGATTATCAAGCGATAAAAAATCAAATACCCACTGAATAAATGAGTGAATTAGATAAAATACTGAATCATGATGAGACAAAAGATTCCCTTACCGGGAATCTTTTGTCTTTACTTACGCCCACGAATTGGAAGATTAATTTGATGGCTCCTCGGGAGCAAAATCGAAAGGTGGACAAATCGACCCAAAAGTCGAATGACACCATCGCCAAGGCGAAGTTCATCTCTCGGGATTTATCTTGGTTGAAATTTGATGAGCGTGTGCTAGATCAGGCTAGGGATTCATCTAAATCCTTATTTGATCGCTTGAAGTTTTTAGCCATTACGGCCTCTAACTTGGATGAGTTTTTTACCATCCGAATGGGTTCTTTATATAATTACATTGATTTAGGGAAAGAGCGGACGGATTATTGTGGCCTTCGGGAGGTTCCATTTAAACAAGCCATTATTGATCAAGCGCAGGAATTTACTCAAGAAAAGCACCGTCTTTTCATGGAAGAGATTTTGCCCTTGTTTCCGGAGAATGGTCTTTTATTAGCTTGTTTGGATGATTTAGAGGAGGAAGAAAAAGAAGAGGTGGCGACCTATTTTCAGCGGACGATTTATCCGATGTTGACCCCGATGGTCTTTGATCATACGCATACATTTCCGAGTTTATTAGCGAAGACCTTGATTTTTGGGGTGGTGACGCTAGGGGTTTCGGATAAGAAAAAAACGAGAAATGAGAAGGAGCAGAAGATCTCTTTTGTTCAAATTCCCTTGAATTTAAAGCGTTTCTATGTGATCGAGCGGGAGGACAAAGTGTTGTTTATCCCGATTGAAGAGATTATTCGCCATCACTTACAGATTTTGTACCGCAATGTGGAGATTGAATCGACGACTTTATTCCGGATTACGCGGAATGGAGATTTTGATTTAGTGGAACACGAAGATTCGGATACCGATTTCGTGGATGAGGTGAAGAAGAAGATTAAAGACCGTCGTTTGGGTCGAGTGACACGGGTAGAGGTGGAGAAATTCCATTCGGAATTCTTGTTAACAGAGATGTTAAAGCGTTGGAATTTAGAGCGTTCGGATATTTTTGTCAAGAATTCGATTCTTGATTTTACGTCTTTTTGGCAAATATTAAAACACTCCGAATTTAAAACGCAATTAGCGGTTAGTCCAGCCGTGGTTCCAGCTTTAGGGCTTAAGTCGGTGGTGATCGATGATATTTTTGATACCATTAAACGGGGTGATATTTTACTGCACCATCCGTATAATAATTTTGAGCCGGTTATTCAATTGTTAGAACAGGCGGCGGAAGATCCGAAGGTATTAGCGATTAAGATTACGTTGTACCGTATTTCGAAGAATTCGCGAATTGCGAGTGCTTTATTGCGTGCTGCGGAACAAGGAAAACACGTTTCCGTTTTGTTTGAAGTGAAGGCGCGTTTCGATGAGGAAAACAATATCAAGGAGGCGACTAAATTACAAAAGGCCGGTTGCTTTGTGATTTATGGTATTCCGGGTTTAAAAACACACACGAAATTACTTCAGGTGATTAGAAATGAAGGGAATCACGTGGTGAGTTATGCCCATCTTTCCTCTGGAAATTATAACGAGGATACGGCTAAATTATATACCGATATTGGTCTTTTAACGACGGATACACGTATAACACAAGATATTTCAGAGTTCTTCAATGTTATTACAGGGCACTCGATGCCGACGCATTACGAGCATTTGATTACGGCTCCGCGCGACATGCGGAATCGTTTAATTGAAATGATTGAGATGGAGGTGAAGAATCACCAGGCAGGCTTACCTGCCGGAATTTGCTGGAAGATCAATTCCTTGCAAGATTTGAAGACGATGGATGCGCTTTATAAGGCTTCTCAAGCGGGCTTGCCTGTTTTATTGATCGTTCGCGGTATCTGTTGTCTACGTCCACAGCGCAAGGGTTTATCAGAGAATATCTTCATTAAATCAATCGTAGGGGAGTATTTAGAGCATACACGTCTATATTACTTCCATAATGCGGGTAATGCGAAAATTTATGGAGGAAGTGCGGATGTGATGGTGCGAAGCTTTGACAGACGTATTGAATCACTCTTTGAACTAGTGAATACCCGGTCTAAAAATTTGGCCATCACCATCTTAGATTGGAATTTACGGGATACCAAAAACTCCTATGAAATGCAGGAGGATGGTACATATTGGAAAATTGAAAGCGATGAGCCGTTTGATATCCACACGAAATTTTATGAAATCAAAGAAGAGGATTTGGTTGAGGGCTTAGCATTTGATAAATTTACAATTAGCCTTGAAAAAAAATAGGCGAATTACACCAACAACAGCATAATGGAAAGATTTACAGGGTTACTCGGTATCGTATTGATTTTAGGGGTAGCATTTTTAATGTCAAATAACCGTAAAGCAATTAATTACCGGACAGTAGGCGTAGGTCTTTTGTTACAGGTGTTGTTAGCGGTCTTTATCTTGAAGACTGAAGTAGGCCAAAACCTCTTCCAGTGGTTAGGTGATTCCATCAATACCTTGTTAGGTCAAGCGGACAAAGGGGCACAATTTGTGTTCGGTTCACTTGTGAATCGTGATTTGATGATCAAGGCTTTTGGTCCAGGAAACGATTATATTTTCTTCTTTAAAGTAGTTCCTACGATCATTTTTGTGGCTGTTTTAGTGAATATGTTCTATCATTTAGGCATTCTTCAGCGTGTCGTTTCTTTCATGGGTAAAGGCGTACACTGGTTAATGGGCGTGAGTGGGGCAGAGGCGCTTTCGAATGTGGCATCTACTTTTGTAGGCCAAGTAGAGGCGCAAATCATGATCAAGCCATATCTGAAAAATATGACGAATTCGGAGTTGATGGCTTCGATGACTGGTTCATTCGCTTGTATCGCTGGTGGTGTTATGGCCGTATATATCTCTTTAGGTGTTCCAGCGGCGTATTTATTAGCGGCTAGTTTAATGGCAGCGCCAGGTGCTTTAGTTATCTCTAAAATCATGTTCCCTGAAACGGAGAAGTCAGAAACCGAAGGCGAAGTAAAATTAGAATTGTCTAAAACGCATGCGAATTTAGTGGATGCGATCGCGGCGGGTGCGAGTGAGGGATTGAAAGTAGGTTTAAATGTCATCGCGATGTTAATCGGATTTATCGCCTTGATTGCTTTAGTGGATTTAGGTTTAGGCCATATCGGTGCTTGGGTGAATTATCCAGAACTATCGATGAATACGATTTTAGGCAAGTTATTCTCTGTATTTGCTTTCGCTATGGGTGTTCCTGCCCAAGATATTGAAGTGGCTGGAGCCTTAATGGGTAAGAAAATGGTCGTGAATGAATTTGTGGCATATCTTGATATGGTTCACTTGAAGGCTACTTTAGATCCTAAAACAATTGCCATTACAAGTTTTGCGCTTTGTGGTTTTGCTAATTTTTCTTCGGTAGCTATCCAAATTGGTGGTATCGGCGAATTAGCTCCATCCCGTCGTTCCGACTTAGCTAAATTAGGATTTAAAGCCTTAATTGCGGGTACTTTAGCTTCTTATTTATCTGCAACCCTAGCTGGTTTATTATTATAATATGCGCATTGATCCCGAAACCGTCGAGCGAATAAAGCAAACGGCTGCGGTGGCAGACGTCATCGGGGATTATGTAACTATTAAGAAAAAGGGCGCGAACTATTGGGCGTGTTGTCCTTTTCACGGCGAGAAAACGCCTTCCTTCTCTATTTCACCTGCGAAGGGAATCTACAAATGTTTTGGATGCGGTAAAGCTGGGGATTCTGTGCGTTTTGTCATGGATATGGAAGGTCTAGGATATGGCGAGGCTTTACGTCATTTGGCCAAAAAATACGGCATCGACATCCAAGAAGAGGAAATGACCGACGATCAGCTCGTTCGTCAAAACGAGCGCGAAAGTCTTCTCATCATTCTCGAATACGCGAAAGAATTTTTCAAAAAGCAATTATACGATACAGACGAAGGTAAGTCCATCGCCCTTCCTTATTTCAAGGAACGTGGCTTCTCAGATGCAACCTTACAATCCTTCGATTTAGGCTACAGCCCGGAAGCTTGGGATGCCTTTTTGAAATCGGCATTGAAACAAGGTTTCTCGCAAGAAATCATTGAAAAAGCGGGTTTAGTTACGCAAAAGAATGACGACGGAAAAGTCTACGACCGATTCCGTAACCGGGTGATATTTCCGATCCATAATGTGTCAGGAAAGATCATTGCTTTTGGTGCCCGTATCCTGCGAAACGATGCAAAGAACCAGGCGAAATATCTGAATTCTCCTGAAACGGAAGTCTACCATAAGTCAGCCACATTATATGGTATCTCCCAAGCGAAAAATGAGATCCGGGCAAAAGATGTTTGTTATTTAGTTGAAGGTTATACGGATGTAATTTCCCTGCACCAAGCAGGCATAAAAAATGTGGTTGCGTCATCAGGTACCTCATTGACCATCGAGCAAATCAAGTTAATCGGTCGATTCACACAACATGTTACCGTATTGTATGATGGTGATTCTGCAGGTATCAAGGCCGCATTGCGTGGAATGGATTTGATTCTTGAAGAAGGCTTACAAGTGAATTTAGTGGTATTCCCTGAAGGGAATGACCCGGATTCCTTCGTTCGGAAAATCGGTTCGGAGGCCTTTGTTGATTATATTAAGAAAGAGGCGAAGGATGTCATCTCATTTCAAGCGAATCTTTTCAAGGAGGAAGCCGGAGACGATCCCTTCAAGAAAGCAGAGATGATTAAAGAAATGGTGCAATCCATTTCCAAAATTCCGGATGCGATTCAACGTAGCTTATTCATTCAAAAGACCGCCTCCATGATGCGGATGGATGAAGATGTCTTGCTGGCTGAATTAAATAAGATTCAGTTAAAGAAAATGAAAGGGGCTTCCAATGAGCCTCAACAAATTTCCGCACAGCAATATGCGGAAGTAAGAGACCTTATCGAACCCGTTCAGGGTGATCAGACGGTTGAAGTTCAAAATTTAGCCTATTACCAAGAATTAGAATGTGTGCGGTTGATGATCAATTATGGTCATTTGGAAATTAATCCAACACAGGCACCGGGATTAACTGTGGTTCATTATTTAATAGATGAACTGGAGGGGACCGTTTTTCAAACCCCGCTTTTTATTCGCATTTTGGACCTTTGCAAGCAAGAATTTGCGGCTCAGCGTGCACCGAAGCCGGATTTCTTTCTACATCATGCAGATGAGGAAATTCAATCTTTCTCGATTAATATCTCGTCTGATAAGCATTCCGTATCTTCCGAATGGAAGGATAAGCACGAAATTCGCGTGAATACGGATGAGGAGATGCTGGAGGATTTGGCCTATAAAAATGTGTTACGTCTACGTAAAGTATATAATGATCAGCATTTACAGGAGGTACTTTCTAAATTGGATTCCTTGCAAGCTGACTCTCCGGAGATGGATGGCGTCTTATTAGAATTCCTCCGTTTGAAAGAAATTCAAAAAAATATTTCCCAAGAATTAGGCACAGTTATTGAAAAATAGCCTATTTTTGCTCTATAATGAAGAAAATACTTGCCATAATGCTATTCTCTGTGCTGCTCTACCAAGCAGGCGGTTTCGCGTTGCAGTATCTTTCGGATGGGAATACGGTGGCCATCGATCCGGAAACGGAAGAAACGGTTGTCGTTAAAATTCCGATCAATTTGCCTTATCAAACAGATTGGGTATCTGCTGAAGAAGTAGATGGATCTGTTCGCCAAGGGGATGAATTCTATGAAATGAAGTCGCGTAAGGTGGAAAATGACACCTTAGTAACGGTCATGGTGAAAGACCGGAATGCCCGCGAAAACTTCTTTGATTTAGCCGAGCAGGTAAATGAGCATCTAACAGATGAGCCTGGTTCTACTCCAGCTAAAACTAAATTAATTAACACCTTAGTGAAAGAATATTGTGCTCAGTCATCTGGCTGGGTATTCTATATTTTAGATTGGCCTACTGCTAAAGGGGCAATCAGTCATCCAATTTTACCCACTCAAGACTTCTCGTCTGCATTTTTCTCGCCGCCACGGCAAGCTTAATTTTTCTACTCTTTATTTTCTAGGACAGGAATGTCCCAGAACATCGTGTATTATTTAAAAAATTAAGCAAATGAAAAATATTTTATTAGCACTCCTGTGTGTAGGAGTATTTACGTCTAGTTCTTTCGGTCAAGGTTGTGTAGCGGTTCGTCATATGAGCTGCTCAGTGGGTACGGGTGCAAACTCGAATTCGATGATGCACCCAGGACAATGGCAGGTTTCCCTAGGTTTCAGAAGTCTTCACTCGTACAAACATTACGTGGGAGCAGATTATCAACCAGCGCGTGAAGCGGCGGGAACAAACGTGATTAATGATCAGCAAGCCTTTGATCTTGGGGTTACTTATTCAGTAACGGATCGTTTATCTGTGGCTTTTAATTTGCCTTTTAGCTTCAATTACCGTACTTCTTTGTATGAGCATTATGGAAATGCATTAGCAGGGAACCCAGCTCAAAAGCGTTTTGGAACAATGGCCAATGGTATTGGTGATGCACGAATTACGGCTTCGTATTGGTTATTAGATCCTTTGAAGCACATGAAAGGTAATTTATCAGTGGGTTTAGGCGTAAAATTACCTACAGGTGATTGGAATGTACAAGATCAATTTCACAGAAGAGCGACAGATGGTTCTGATTATACCATCACTAAAGCCGTGGATCAATCGATTCAATTAGGTGATGGTGGTGTAGGAATTAACTTGGAGATTCAAGGCTACCAGCAATTGTTTAGCCGTACGTCTTTATACTATAATGGATTCTACATGTCTAATCCGAAAAATGTTAACAGCGCTGCCAACGTAGCGCCCGATAAAGTGGTTACGGATGAAATGGTACGCTATATGTCTGTAGCGGATCAATATGCGGGTCGTGTTGGCTTGAATTATGCTCTGGCGCCTAAAGCAGGAATCGGAGCTACTCTTGGAGCTCGAATTGAGGGAATTCCAGCCTATGATTTGATAGGAGGTGCTGATGGATTCCGTCGTCCAGGTTATGTTTTCTCTATTGAACCGGGTATCAGTTATTCAACAGCAAAGAATACCTTATTCGTTTCTTTACCTATCGCAACACAGCGTAACCGCATTAAAAGTGCTAGTGATTGGGTGAATAATAAACATGGAGATGCGGCTTTTGCTGATTATATCATTACGGCAACAGTTACCCATCGTTTTTAAAAGTATAATTGGATGGTAACTATCAGCAAAACACGCTTGCATGCCTTAGAAACGGCTGCTTGGATGAACCGAGCGATGATCGCTTTGGTTTATATCTGGTTTGGGCTTTTGAAAGTGGTGGGCACTTCTCCGGCAGAGGGATTGGTGACTAAGCTTTTCAATCTAACGTTAGAACCCTTTATGGGTATTCAGACGTTCTTATTGATTTTAGGAATAGGGGAGTGTGCCATTGGTTTTTTATGGTTGTTCCCGCGCTTGACTAAGGTGGCTTTTTGGGTGATGATCGCGCATATGTTTACGACATTTTTACCTATCATTTTCTTGCCAAACGAAACTTGGCAATCCTTTTTAACCCTGACTTTGACAGGACAATACATTATTAAGAATGTGGTCTTGTTATCTGCCTCTTGGTTTATCTATGTGTTAACAAAGGAATAAAAAAAGCCCCTGTAAATTCAGGGGCTTTTTTATTGAATAATGAAGTAAGTCTTATAGACCTAAAATCTTCTTATTGAACTCTTCATCAGCTCCGGTTCCAGCGAAATCATCGAATACCTTTTCGGTTGCTTTGATGATGTGGCTCGCGATGAACGGCGCACCCTCTGTAGCTCCCTGAACTGGATCTTTGATGCAGCATTCCCATTCTAAAACAGCCCATCCGTCGTATCCGTATTGGGTTAATTTAGAGAAGATGCTTTTGAAATCCACTTGTCCGTCGCCTAATGAGCGGAAACGGCCGGCGCGGTTGATCCATGATTGGTAGCCACCATAAACGCCTTGCTTTCCTGTTGGGTTGAACTCGGCGTCTTTTACGTGGAACATTTTGATGCGCTCGTGGTAGAAGTCGATGTATTGTTTGTAGTCCAAAGCCTGTAACACAAAGTGCGATGGGTCATACAATAGATTCGCGCGCTTGTGGCCTTTTACTTCATCTAAGAACATCTCAAACGTCACACCATCATGTAAATCTTCACCTGGGTGAATCTCGTAGCATAAATCTACACCACATTCATCGAATGTATTCAAGATGGGTAACCAACGACGTCCTAATTCTTTGAATCCTTGCTCGACTAATCCAGCTGGACGTTGTGGCCAAGGATATACCGTGTGCCACATTAAAGCGCCTGAGAAAGTGGCGTGTGCATTTAAGCCTAAGTTTTGAGAGGCTTTCGCTGCGTATTTTAATTGTTGGATTGCCCATTCGGTACGTGCCTTCGGATTTCCTTTTACGGAATCTGGAGCAAAAGCATCGAATCCTAGGTCATAAGCGGGGTTAACCGCAACTAATTGACCTTGAAGGTGCGTAGATAATTCGGTGATTTGTAAGCCTTTGGCAGCTAACATCCCTACGATTTCATCGCAATACGTCTTCGACTCTGCGGCTTTCTGTAGGTCGATGCAACGTGAATCCCAAGAAGGAATCTGCACACCTTTGTAACCTAAAGATGCTACCCACGTGGTGATGCTGTCTAAGGAATTAAATGGGGCTTCATCGCCCATAAATTGTGCCAAAAATATCGCTGGCCCTTGTATCGTTTTCATAGAATGTTGGTTTAGATTTTAACCCATTTTTGAGAACGCGTCGAATCTAAAATGCGCTCGCAAATTAGTAATTCACGGTATCCGTCAGCAAAAGTGGGGTATTTCGGGTTTTCAGGTTGCTTGCCAGCTTCTACGGCTGCGTATACTTCCTTGAATAATTGCTTCGATGTATCAGAGAATCCTTCGTTGTGACCTCCTGGGAAAGTCATTAACGCTGTTGCTTCAGGGTAGGCTAACGATGGATCGCGCATCAACACTTGGTTTGCTTGATCACGGTTACCAATCCAGATTTCGTTAGGGGATTCGGAGTTAAAGGCAAAAGTCTTGTTAGAACCAGAGATCTCTAATTTCAATTGGTTCTTGCGACCCGCTGAAACTTGTGATACGGTCACACAACCACGGTTTCCATTGTCAAAACGTAATAATACGTTCGCATGGTCTTCTGTGTTAATGTGTACATCCGCATAATCTTCTGGTTGCAACATTTTGCCTGAATAGGTTTCTACTGGCTTCAAAGGCTTCTTACGCACCTTGTGAACCGTGTTGAAATCAGCCATTACTTCGACTGTTTTCAATCCTGTGATGTATTCGATGACGTCTAATAAGTGAGATCCGATATCGGCGATCGCGCGGGAATCACCTGATTTGTCCGGCTCTAATCGCCAGTTATAGTCGGTATTGTAGAATAACCAATCTTGTAAGTAGCTACCGATGATCGAATAGATTTCGCCTAAATCACCTTTCTCGCGCATCGTCTTCATTTGACGCACTAAAGGATAGTAGCGTAAGTTAAAGTGAACCGCATTCACTAAACCTGTTTTAGCCGCTAATTCGACTAATTCTTCTGCTTCGTGTAGGTCTTTTGCCAAAGGCTTCTCACACACCACGTGCTTCCCAGCTAACAAAGCAGCTTTCGACTGCGAGTAGTGTAAGAAGTTAGGCGTACAGATGTGTACACACTGAATATCGTCTTGCTTTAATAATTCTTCAAAGGTATACCAGCGGCCAATGCCTAATTGCTTCGCTTTCGCTTCAGCTAGTTCGATGGTTACTTCGCAAAGCGCAGCTACATCAATATTAGGTAAACGGCGTAATGCCTCGATATGAGCGGGTCCGATAAAACCGGTTCCTACGATTCCAACTTTGATTTTAGTCATGGTTATATTATAGTTCAAATTTTGTCCACTTGTTTGTATTGTCTTGGGCAGATCTCACCACATTTTCGATGAAGGCCATACCCATAATTCCTTCGTCAATGCCCGGGAAATCATAGATCGGATCTTGCGCTTTTCCTTCCCATCTTGCTCTTAGTGCAAAAGCAAAGTTGCGGTAGATATTCGCAAAAGTCTCCACATAACCTTCTGGGTGACCTGCTGGCTGACGCGTATGCGCATTCGCTGCCGGAGATAGCTGGCCTACGGCCGTACGAATTATCCGCGCTCCTTCGTCGCGCGTCCTAAACACCATCGTATTCGGCTCCATCTGGTGCCAGGTAATCCCCGCCTTACTTCCATAGATACGGAAGTTGAAGTCGTTTTCCTCACCGTTGCAGATTTGGGAGCAATGTAAAATACCTTTAGCCCCATTATCATAATGAATCAAGATATTGCCATCGTCATCTAACAGACGACCTTCCACGAAGATCGTTAAATCTGCGCAAAGCTCTTTAATATGTAATCCAGTGATGTATTCGATTAAATTCTCGCAGTGCGTACCGATATCTCCGATCGCACCAGCGGCACCGCAACGCGCTGGATCCGTTCTCCAAGCTGCTTGTTTTTGGCCAGTTGCTTCCACTAAATCGATTAACCAACCTTGTGGATATTCTACGATGATCTTGCGAATTTCCCCTAATTGACCGGAGTCTACTAAGTGTTTCGCCTCTTTGACCATCGGATAGGCGGTGTAATTATGAGTCAAAGCAAAAATCAAGCCCGATTTCTCGATGATTTTCTTTAATTCTTTCGCTTCCGCTAAATTCAAAGTAGCTGGCTTATCGCAAACCACATGGAATCCATTCTCCAGTGCCATTTTAGCGGCAGGGAAGTGCACGTGATTAGGGGTAACGATGGAAACGAAATCCATACGTTCTCCTTCAGGCAATTCCTTTTCCTTTAAGATCATCTCCTCGTATGAACCGTAAACGCGGTTTTCTGGAAGATAAAGGGCATTACCCGTAGCTTTTGATTTTTCTGCGCTAGAACTAAATGCGCCGCAAACTAATTCGATTTCTCCGTCTAATTGGGAACCGCGACGGTGTACTGCACCGATGAAGGCCTCTTGGCTACCACCGATCATTCCCATTCTGATTTTCCTACTTTGGCGTGATTTTGCCTGTGTAGCAGAACCTCCTTGAATCATAATTTTTATAGATTTAGATATGTTACAAAAATAGAGCAAAATTTGGTTTTCTAGCCTCTAAATCCCTCTTTTTTTGACATAATTGTAAAAATAAATGCTCCTAGATAGCATTATCCCAAAAACTTTTTGTTTTTTTGTTACGATTTTTCCAATGAAGAATTTAATTTTTTAAAGAATAACCAATCTAAACTTATTAACTAAACCTCAAACAATTATGAATCAAACGGTTAATGCCAATCGATTATTTTTGGCGTCATGTTTTGCCCTCATCACCACTTCGATGGCCTTCGGTATCCGGGCTGGTGTTTTAACTCAATTAGGTGTTAGTTTCCAATTGGACAACGAGCAATTAGGTTACGTTAACCAAATGGCCTTCTTAGGTTTCCCTATCGCCATGATCATTGGTGGACCTTTGTACAATGTATTAGGACCTAAAAAAATTATCTGGGTAGCTTTCTTTACGCACGTAATTGGTCTAGTGATGACGATTTTCTCAGGCGGTTTTTGGACTTTATTATTATCTACTTTCTTCGTTGGATTCGGTAATGGTACGGTAGAAGCAGCTTGTAACCCGATGATTTCGGATATGTTCGATGGAAAGGACAAGACTAAAATGTTAAACCGTTTCCACATGTGGTTCCCAGGTGGTATCGTAATCGCTACGTTATTGTCTCAATTTATGACCGATAATAACATGGGATGGCAATTGCAAATCGCTGCGATTTTAGTTCCTGCGGTTATTTATGCGTATTTATTCTATGGTCAAGCATTCCCAGAAGCGAAAGTGGAAGGTGGTGCTTCGACAGGTGAAAACTTCAAAGCGATGTTATCTCCTTTATACTTATTTATGCTTGCTTGTATGGCTTTAACGGCCATCTCTGAGTTCGGCCCTGAGCAATGGATTGGACCAATTATGGGACAAGCAGGTGCAAGTCCAATGATTATTTTAGCGATCGTAACTGGTTTAATGGCGGTAGGTCGTTATTTCGCAGGTCCGATTGTACACAAATTAGATGCAGGTGGCGTGTTATTAGTTTCAGCTATCTTAACAACGGTAGGTGTTTATTTAATGGCTGGTGCAACTGGTAATATGGTCTACATTTCTGCGATTATCTTCGCATTAGGTGTGTGCTATTTCTGGCCAACTATGATCGGATATGTAGCGGAGAACATCCCTTTAACAGGTGCTTTTGGTCTTTCTATCATGGGTGGTATGGGTATGTTTGCTACTTCAATTTTCCAACCGATCATCGGTTCTTGGTTAGATGCTAACACGGCGGAAGCGGCTAAAACCTTAACAGGTGATGCTGTAGCTTTAGCGGCTGGTCAAGCGACGATGGCACAAATGGTGTTATTCCCAGCGATCTTAATCGTGGCATTTGCGGGTCTTTATTTCTTCGGAAAGAAAGCGAAGCACGCTTAGTATAGAATTTTAATTAATTTAGGGGGCTCGAAAGGCCCCCTTTTTTTATGCGTTACCTTTTATTTCTACCCTTTTTGTTTCTTTCCTGTAAACCAAATTGGAGACTCGATCCTACGCGTGTTAAGGAGGAATTGCAGGCGAAGGCATCAGAAAATACCGAGCGCCACATCAAAGTGGAAACTCGTTTGGGGGATTTTGAACTCGAATTAGACGATCGCACCCCTTTGCATTCCGTGAACTTTATTCGTCTGGTGAAGATGGGTTATTTTAAAGATCGCTACTTCTATCGCAACGTCTATGAGATCGGTATTCAAGGCGGGGGAGAATACTTTGATCGTTTGAATTATTTAGTGCCTGCGGAGTATCGAGAAGAGTTACGACCAGTTCGTGGAAGCATTGCTATGGCCCGTTATGACGAAGGGAATCCCTTGCAATCTTCTTCACCCACGGAATTTTTCATCGTGACCGATACGGAACAAGCAGCCAGATTTTATCGTAAATATGTGGTTTTTGGTAAAGTGACCAAAGGAATGGCCGTTGTGGATTCCATCAAAAAAGAACGTTCATTTGATGAGAAACCCGTT
>JBMSJH010000002.1:0-29486 GCA_049418705.1 Aquirufa sp. | reverse complement strand
AAGACTCGCACTTGCCGCGAGAAAAATAGCCTACGGTGAAAACATCGTTTCCTCAGGACCCATCTATGAATCTAATGCTATCGAAGGCAACCGGATTCGCATTCGTTTCCGCGAAACCGGAAGTGGTCTTGCTATTAACAAAACGGACGAAGACGAGCTGACGTATTTCGCGATTGCGGGTAAGGACAAAAAGTTTGTCTGGGCAAAGGCAATCATTGAACGAAATACGGTGGTGGTTTGGAGCGATGAGGTGGCAGAGCCTGTGTACGTGCGCTATGGCTGGGCAGACAATCCGGAAGGAGCAAACTTAATAAACGTGGAGGGATTGCCAGCCTCTCCATTTAGAACGGATTTTTAACTATTGTATCAATTTGCTACATTTGAATAAACAATTCCCTAAGCATGAAAAAAATACTCGGATTACTAGCCATTTCCACTGCGGCCTTCAGCCAGCAGCAGTTTATTCAACAGAAAAATGGCCCCACTTTGGGCTTCGATCAGGCTAAAATCATTCAAAAAGACGGACTTTCTTTTAAAGACCTGAACAAGAATGGTCGATTGGATGTGTACGAAGATTGGAGAAAGCCGGTCGATGAGCGCGCAAAAGATTTAGCGAAGCAATTAAGCGTAGAAGAGATTGCTGGCTTGATGTTGTATTCTGGTCACCAAGCAGTGCCAGCTAGACCAGATGGTTATTTTGCGGGGACGTATAACGGCAAACCTTTTGACCCTAAAACGATGGATCCAAGTGATCTGACGGATCAACAAAAGAAATTTTTAAAAGAGGATAATCTGCGCCACGTCTTATTGACGACGGTTTCAAGTCCAGAAGATGCGGCGAAATGGAACAATAAAATCCAGGCATTCTGCGAGTCAGTGGGCAAAGGTATTCCCGCAAACAATAGTAGTGATCCACGTCATGGAACATCCGCTCGTGCTGAATTTAATGCGGCTGCAGGTGGTTTGATTTCGATGTGGCCATCATCGTTAGGAATGGCGGCAACTTTCCAGCCTTCTCTGATCCAAAAATTCGGTCGCATTGCGGCAACAGAATACCGCGCTTTAGGTATTGCAACGGCCCTTTCGCCGCAAGTAGATATCGCAACAGAACCGAGATGGTTGCGTTTTGATGGGACCTTCGGTGAGAGCTCGAAACTTTCAGCAGCTATGGGTGAAGCCTATTGCAACGGTTTCCAAGGAGACAATTGGGGTGGACTTAGTGTTAATGCGATGGTGAAACACTGGCCAGGTGGTGGCTCTGGGGAAGCAGGTCGCGATGCGCACTATGCGAACGGTAAGTTTGCGGTGTACCCTGGAAATAACTTTAATGAACATTTAATTCCCTTCACAGAAGGCGCATTTAAGTTAACTGGGAATACGAAAAAGGCGGCGGCAGTGATGCCTTATTACACGATTTCTTGGAATCAAACGAACGAAAATGTAGCGAATAACTACAATAAATACTTAGTTACGGATCTCTTACGTAAAAAGTACGGGTATGATGGCGTGGTTTGTACAGACTGGTCTGTTACCGGTGACCATAAGGCGATGGACGTATTCGTTGACGGCAAAGTGTGGGGGGTAGAAAAGTTAACCATGGCGGAACGTCATTACAAAGTATTGATGGCCGGAGCGGATCAGTTTGGTGGGAATAATGATATGAAACCGATCATCGAAGCCTATGCCATGGGTGTGAAAGAGCACGGTGAAGCTTGGATGCGCGCTAGAATGGAACAATCTGCGGTACGTTTATTACGTAATATTTTCCAAGTAGGTTTGTTCGAAAATCCCTATGTAAATCCAGCGGATACGAAACAAATTGTGGGGAAACCAGAATACATGAAGGCTGGATTTGAGGCGCAATTAGCTTCGATTGTTTTGTTGAAAAACAAGGCGAATGTGCTACCGATTAAGGAGAAGAAAACGATTTATATTCCGAAGCGTTTCATCGCTGCCACTCGTCACTTCTTAGGATTCCCGATTCCGGCATCGAACGATTTCCCGATCAACATGGAGCTAGTTCAGAAATACTTTAACGTGACGGACGATGCTTCGAAAGCAGATGTCGCTTTAGTGTGTATCGAAAATCCAAAAAGCAATATCGGTTATGATAAGGAGGATGTGGCCAAAGGAGGAAACGGTTACTTACCTATCTCTTTACAATACGCAGATTACACCGCAAATGATGCCCGTGAGGTGAGTTTAGCGGGAGGAGATCCTTTGGAAAACTTCACGAACAGAAGCTACAAAGGAAAAACGGTGAAGACCCGTAACTTAACTGACATCCAATTAATCGAGGACACCAAAGCGAAGATGAATGGCAAGCCTGTCATCGTTTCGATCAACGTTTCTAACCCGATGGTTTTCGCAGAATTTGAAGGAAAAGCGGATGCGATTTTAGCTAGCTTTGGGGTACAAGATCAGGCTATCTTAGAGATCATCTCAGGTAAAGCGGAACCACAAGCCCTATTGCCGATGCAAATGCCGGCGAACATGAGTGTGGTAGAAAAGCAAAAAGAAGACGTGCCATTCGATATGGAATGCCATGTGGATTCAGAAGGTCATCGCTATGATTTTGGTTATGGCTTGAACTGGAAAGGAGTCATTCAAGACGCTAGAACAAAGCAATTCAAATAGCCAAAAGGCCCCGGGAAACCGGGGCTTTTTTATTATTCAAAAAAAGGAGTAATTTGGTCACATAAAATGTGAAAATATATTTTTCACATCCTGTTAACCAAATGAATAATAAGAAGATAGCTCCCGAGGCTCCGGCGCTTACGCACGAGAGGTCCCTAAAGACTTTGGTCGAAAACAGGACTATTTATAACCTCGATCACTGCGAGTTAAATCTCTTTGAAACCTACCAGCAATCCGCTTTAGTGCCACTTGCCTTTAACGATTTAGTCGTGACCAGCATGCTTCGGGGCAAGAAAGTGATGCACCTCTTTGATGATCCAGCCTTCGATTATTTGCCTGGTGAATCGGTCATTATTCCGGCAAATGTGGAAATGAAAATCGATTTTCCCGAGGCGGAAATGAACAATCCCACTCAGTGTTTAGCTCTTGCTATTGACAATAAAAAGATCGTGAATACGCTGGATTTCTTGAATGAACGCTACCCGAAGGAAGGGCTAGCGAATTTTTGGCAATTAGACGACCGCAACTATTTCTTCTACAATAACCAGGACCTGGCTCTCACCATTAATAAGTTAATTCAGGTCTGCCAAAGCACGTCCATCACGAAGGATGTACTTGCCGATTTAGCCATTCAAGAATTGCTAATTCACATTATTCAGACACAATCGGTTACCTCGATCGAGCGCGGAATAGAGACTACGCCTAACCCCATTTTGAACAATATTTTACTACTCATTCGCGCTAACATTACGCAAAAAATTAACCTGAAAGACATCGCAAAACAAAGTGGGATGAGCACCACCTCGATGTACCGGATGATCAAAAGAGAGCTAGGAATTAGCCCGGTAGAATTGATTATTTTAGAGCGGATTAAACTAGCGAAAGCCCTTTTAAAAGACCAACACATGTACATCAAAAATGTGTGTTATGAAGCTGGATTTGAAG
This sequence comes from Aquirufa sp., assembly GCA_049418705.1. Taxonomy (GTDB): domain Bacteria; phylum Bacteroidota; class Bacteroidia; order Cytophagales; family Spirosomataceae; genus Aquirufa. The sequence goes on along the minus strand of JBMSJH010000002.1, from coordinate 25,904 downwards.
ATGCGAATTACTTTATTCGGGCCTTTAAAATGCACGAAGGGGTGACGCCTAAACAATACCAGCTGATGAATCAGCTACATAAGTAAGCGGCGTTAAATCCGCCCGTTCCTCGTCTGAAAAGAGGCGCGACTGAGTTATAAAACGAAGTCCCATCGGGATTTCTAAGGAAAAAGAAGAACCTCTTCCCGGAACAATATCAATTAGTAATTGCGTGTATTGCCAGTATTCTTGCTGGTCTTTTGACATCCAAAATTCGCATCCCGCAATCTCTCCCAAACATACATCCGAGGCGCCTAATTTGAAGTCGCCTTTTTCGAAACACATGGGTTGAGAACCGTCACAGCAACCGCCACTTTGGTGAAACATCAGTTCCCCAAAACGTTCCCTCAGCTGGTCTACAACCTCTAAGGCTTTCTCTGAAATGAGTACGCGTGGTGTCATATAAAATAATTTCGCAGGGCAAAAATCACCCTGCGACAAATGTATTCATAAATCAAATTAAAAGAAGCCTAATTTCTTCTTATCGTAAGAAACTAGCATGTTTTTAGTTTGGCGGTAGTGACCTAACATCATCTTGTGAGTCTCACGTCCGAAACCAGATTTTTTATATCCACCGAATGGTGCGTGTGCTGGATAAGCATGGTAGCAATTCACCCAAACACGACCTGCTTCGATTGCACGTGGCACCTGATACAACTCATGTGCATCGCGCGTCCAAACTCCCGCACCTAAACCATATAGTGTATCATTTGCAATAGCGATGGCCTCTTCCGTTGTTTTGAAAGTAGTCACACAAACCACTGGTCCAAAGATCTCCTCTTGGAAAATGCGCATCTTATTATTTCCTTTAAACAAGGTAGGTTGGATGTAGTACCCGTTCGCTAAATCACCTGGTAATTTCTGTACATCGCCACCGCACAATACTTCCGCTCCTTCTTCCACACCCAGCTTTAAATAAGACTGGATTTTCTCGTATTGATCGTTTGAAGCTTGCGCTCCCATCATCGTGTTTGGATCTAATGGATCACCCATTTTGATGGCTTTCGTACGCTCAATCACACGGCTCATGAACTTGTCGTAGATGGACTCGTGTACTAAAATACGGGATGGACAAGTACAAACTTCCCCTTGATTCACCGCGAATAAAACGGCTCCCTCCACTGCTTTGTCGAAGAAATCATCATCCGCATCCGCTACAGATGGGAAGAAAATATTAGGTGATTTTCCTCCTAATTCCATCGTCACTGGGATCAAGTTTTCAGAGGCATATTGCATAATTAAACGACCCGTTGTCGTCTCTCCCGTGAACGAAACTTTCGAGATACGAGGGGATTGTGCTAACGGCTTTCCAGCTTCTGGACCGAAACCTGTTACCACGTTTAATACACCCGCCGGAACGATATCTTTAATTAATTCCAAAAGACACATAATCGAAGTAGGTGTCTGCTCAGCCGGTTTTACTACCGTGCAACATCCCGCTGCTAAAGCTGGCGCTATCTTCCAAGTAGCCATTAATAAAGGGAAGTTCCAAGGGATGATTTGGCCTACTACACCGATCGGCTCGTGCAAGCAAATACTTACCGTATTTTCATCGTGTTCCGAAATCGTTCCTTCTTCTGCGCGAAGACATCCCGCGAAATAACGGAAATGATCTATTACTAAAGGTAAATCCACATTCACAGTTTCGCGAATCGGCTTACCATTATCGATGGTTTCGACCGCTGCTAAATAGGCTAAATTAGCCTCAATGGTATCTGCGATTTTTAATAAGATAGAAGAACGGTGATTAACAGATGACTTGCCCCAAGTTTCGAATGCTTTGTGAGCCGCATCTAAAGCTAACTCGATATCCTCTTTTCCAGAGCGAGCCGCCTTCGCGATTAACTTCCCATCTACTGGGCTATAGTTGTCGAAATACTCCCCTTTTACAGGAGGTACAAATTTTCCGCCAATGAAATTGTCATAATGTGACTTAAAGGTGGGTCTTGCAGTTGACATAGTTTTAATGATTAAGGTTAACAGATTTATTTCGTTGAATACGAAGGCAAATCTATCCTTATCATTAAATAACAAATAGCACTATTTCGTCAATTAATAGCACTTAAAATGCAAAGGGTTTTTAGGATTGCAGTGATTTGAAAAGCAAATCCTTCAAAAAAGTCTCTACGAAGCCCACTTGATCCTTTTTCCCTGCGTCTGTTAATTTAGGTAAATGTTTGCTGAAAAATAGTTGAGAATGGGCTGTCTCGATGAGTGTACTGCTCAAAGAATGTGGGTAGGGATAGTTCGAATTATAGGCAGTAATGAGATCAGAAATTCGTCCACACAAATCCTTATATGGCTTGAATACCTCGTTTTCATTGATTTCTTTCACCTCTTTCACCAGGTAAACTTTCGAACTTTCAGTAATGACAATTTGGTGTAAATAATTCTTGTTGTACTCATTTTGACCCGCGCTATCAGGAAGTGTATGGGTTAACAACTCAATCAACTTCTCCAATTTCGCTTTTGGATTTGCCAAAGGCTGCAATTGAAAAACAACAATGTATTCCAGGTATGACCAATACCAATTCAAAATATACAACAACAATCGATGCTTGTTTTCAAAATAGCGATAGATCGTCGCCTCTGTCGTATTCATCTCTTTCGCCAGTTTTTTGAACGTAAAATGCTCAAAACCCAATTGATTTATTAAATCAATCGCATTTTTAACGATCTGCTTTCCAAGCTCTGTCCCCTCAGGATCCCGCAAGTAGATTTTTTCGTTTACCTTAAAACTTAGTGAATAATCCATGGTTATATACCTAAAACTTAAGCAAAAGTAACAATAGAATTACTAACACAAAAGATATTTTAACAATTATTAATGATAGTAATACTATTATATCAAAAAGTCTTGCTAGTTTTACGGCAGAAATAAAGACGACATGCAAAAAATAAGTCCGCTCAAGAGAATCCAATCCCTGATAAAGGATCATAATCAGGAGATTCGATCGATTTATTTATTCTCTATTTTAGGTGGTATTGTCAACCTAAGCTTACCCCTTGGAGTACAAACAATCATCGGTTTGGTCATGGGTGCCACCATGGTTACTTCCATTTATGTGTTAATTTTTCTGGTGGTCTTAGGGGTTTTTCTGATGGGTTTATTCCAAATCAACCAGATGAAGATCATCGAATCTATTCAGCAGAAAGTCTTTGCGCAGTATGCTTTTGAATTTGCGGATAAAATTCCCCGTTTGGATTTAAAGCAAATGGATAAGTACCATATCCCGGAAAAAGTGAATCGCTTTTTTGACACATTGAACATCCAAAAGGGCTTCGCAAAATTACTATTAGACATTCCGGTGGCGACGGTACAAATTGTATTCGGAATTATCCTTTTGTCCCTTTATCACCCGTTGTTTATCATATTAGGCCTTATTTTACTCTTGTTATTAGGGGTCATTTTATATTATACTTCCCAAAAAGGAATAGAAACAAGTATCGAGGAATCCAACTATAAATATGAGGTTGCTGGATTTTTTGGGGAGATAGCGCGCACTATTAAAACATTCAAATTTAGTCAAGGATCCGACTTGAATTTAAAAAGAACGGACTCTAGTTTAATTGGCTATCTCAAAGCCAGAACTACGCACTTTACTGTTTTGCTTTTTCAATATAAATCCCTGCTCTTTTTTAAGATTGCTTTAACCACTTTAATGCTCACCTTGGGTTCCTACTTATTAGTTAACCAGCAATTAAACGTGGGGGAATTTGTGGCGGCGGAAATTGTCATTATGCTGGTGATAGGAGCTGTGGAGAAATTAATCATCAGCTTAGATAGTGCTTATGATGTCATTACAGGTCTGGAGAAACTAGGCAGTATCACCGATAGCCCCTTAGAAACGAGCGGAGATTTAGAGCTAAATACGCGAGTGGGAATGGAAATCGAGATGAAGAATTTTAGCTTTGAATTTGAAGCCGGGAAGCCCGTTTTAGATGGCCTAAATATGCATATCAATACCGGAGAGAAAATTCAATTAACGGGTGCGGCAGGTTCTGGTAAATCCATCTTCATGCGAATATTGACGGGTAACTATCCAGACTTTAAGGGGACCTTATTAATTAACAAAGTGCCCATCAAAAACTACAGCTTGGATAGCCTACGTAAGCATACCGGTATACTTCTACAAACGCAAGAAATTTTTGATGGTACAGTTTGGGAAAACATTAGTTTAGGCAATAAAGAAGTGAGTCCTTCCGTCATTTTAGAGACGGCTGAAAACTTAGGCTTCGCTGATTTTCTTAATCATTTCCCGCAAGGATTTGATACCGAAATTGAGCCTCTAGGTAAAAAGACACCTCAAACCATCATCAAAAAAATCCTCTTATTGCGTGCCTTGTGTGGTGACAAGCGATTGCTTTTATTAGAAAATCCATGGAATGGTTTGGATACTACCTTGGCAGAGAAATTGCGCGATTATTTGTTAAAAAAATCGAATGCAACGGTTATTATTTCTACGAACGAGTCTACCGGATTCGATAAAAAATTAGTTTTCGATCATGGAAAAGTTTAAGTCATTTAATCAGATTTACCTGCGCGAAAAAGGACCGGCTACGAGACCTTGGTTAATCGGATTGGGCATTATATTACTAGGCATCCTCTTTCTTCCTTGGACCCAAAATATCAGATCCAAAGGACAGATCACTAGTTTGTACCAAGAGCAAAAACCCCAAAAAATCTATAGCCCCATCGCCGGCAAAATCAGTCGTTGGTGGGTAAAAGAGGGGGACTTTGTGGAGCAAGGAGATACCTTAGCTAAAATCTCGGAGATCAAGGCAGAATACTTAGACCCTAAATTGATTTCACGGACGCAAGAACAGCTAGATGCGAAAAAGGGAACCGTTTCCTTTTATGAACAAAAAGTGCGTGCGACAGAAGATCAAATTGCTAATCTGCGTTCTTCTAAATCTTTGAAGCAAGATCAGCTAACAAACAAAATAACGGCTTTGCAGCAAAAAATAACGGGTGAAAGATCAGAACTAGAAGCGGCAAACAACGAATACAATTTAGTCAAAGATCAGTTTGAGCGTAACTCTAAAATGTACAAAGAGGGCTTGATTTCGCAGACGCAATTTCAACAGCGTAATGCGGCGATGCAGAACGCTTTAGCGAAGAAAACAATAGCTGAAAACAAGGTAAACCAGACCTTACAGGAGATTCAAAATACGAAGATTGAATTGCGCGGGGTGGATCAGGAATACAGTGAGAAAATGAACAAAGCGGAGGGGGAAAAATTCCAAAGCTTAGGGATGATTGAAACGGGGAAAGGGGAGATCGCAAAATTAGAAAACCAGGTATCAAGTTATACGATTCGAGATGGCATGTATTACATTTTAGCCCCTCAAAGTGGGCAAGTAATTAATGCTAAAAAAGCGGGTATTGGCGAGATCTTAAAAGACGGAGAAGAACTATTAACCATAGTTCCACAAAACACAAACTACGCCGTGGAGATGTATGTGAGACCGGTAGATTTACCATTAGTTTCGCCGGGGCAAGATGTTCGGTTTATTTTTGACGGATTCCCAGCCATTATTTTTGCGGGAGGCTGGCCTGATCAGAGCTTTGGTACCTTTGCGGGAAAAGTGCGTGCCGTAGAAAATAACATCGACGAAAAAGGCATGTTCCGAGTGATCGTGGTGGAGAATCCGAAAGAAAAAAAATGGCCTAAGCAAATCAAAATGGGAGCAGGTGCGCAAGGGATTGCCTTGTTAAATGACGTACCACTTTGGTACGAATTGTGGCGAAATATTAATGGTTTCCCAGCGGACTTTTACACGGTAAAAAAAGATGAAAAATAAGTTCATACTATTCTTTCTTTTGAGTTTTACGAGCTTCGCTCAAACGCCTGTATTGTACCCAGAGGCATTCCTGAAAATTGTACAGGCTTACCATCCGATTGCGAAGCAAGCTGGCATTGGGGTACAAAAATCAGAAGCCCAAATCCTACAAGCGAGAGCAGGATTCGACCCGATTTTAAGCCATTATAGCACAAAAAAAACCTTTGATGGCAAGAACTATTATGAGTCCCATGCGCCCGAATTAAATATCCCTACTTGGTATGGAATTGAGCTGCGTTCTGGAATGGAAAACTTACAAGGAACACGCCTCAATTCAAGTGAAACCTTAGGTGAAACGAGCTATATGGGGATCACTGTTCCGTTAGCAAAAAACCTTTTTATCGATCAACGCAGAGCTAGTTTGCAACAAGCAAAATTGATGAATAAAATGGCCCTGCAAGAGCAGCGCAGTGTCTTAAACGATTTGTTTTCTGATGCGATGGCGGCCTATTGGAATTGGGTGAAAAGTGTACGAGTTTTAAAAATTGTCGACCAAAACCTTCGCGTCGCTGAAGCGCGTGTTTCCTTCGTTAAACGTAGTGTGGAACTGGGAGAAAGACCAGCCGTTGATACCGTAGAGGCAACGACGCAGCAACAGTATTTTGACAATTTGTATCAGGCAAAATGGATGGAGAAAGAAAATTCCCGTTTAGCCTTATCTGTTTATTTGTGGCAAGAAAACAATACGCCGCAAGAATTGCCACAAGAAGTGCAGCCTGCAGAGGTCAAAAATGAAATGGCTATTCTAGCCGATTTAGATTTAAATCTTTCGTCTCTTTTAGAGAAGGCCTATGCGAATCACCCGGATCTTAGTGCGTACCAATACAAGATTGAAGGCTTGCAAGTAGAGAAAAAATTGAAGTTTCAGAGTTTACTTCCAAAGCTAGACGTAAGCTATAATGCCCTTTCAAAAGGCCTCGCTCCTAGCCTTGAAACGCGCGCGCTTTTTGATAATAATTACCAATACGGTATCAAATTTGAGATGCCTTTACGTCTCTCTAAAGGTCGTGCTGATTACCAATTAGCGAAATTAAAAATACAGGAGGAGTCCTTGAATTTAGCCCAAAAAAGACAACAAATTCAAGTGAAAATCAGCTCCTATTATAATCAGGTAGAAGCCCTAAAAAAGCAAATTCAAACCCAGGAAAAAGCCCTTTCAAACTACCAGACGCTAGTGAAAGCGGAAGAAAACCGCTTTGCACAAGGGGAATCATCGCTATTTTTGATCAATAGCCGGGAGACAAAAGCGATGGAGGCAGCTGAGAAATTAACGGAGCTGAAAGCCTACCTCTTTAAAACCATTTATGCATTGCAGGCTAGTGCCGGGGTATTAATTTAAGAATATTGGGCGTACCTTTGTCCTTTCTTAATATACCCCTCTATAATGCCTACTTCTGCTAACCGCACGAAAATTATTTTAATTCTGGGAATCTTGTCTGCCATTGGACCTTTGTCCATCGACATGTATTTGCCTGCCTTCAAGAACATTGCCTTAGCGCTGAATTGCTCACAAGAAGAAATGGGATATACGTTATCTAGTTTCTTTTTTGGCATTTGCTTAGGCCAGTTAATAAGTGGACCCCTTTTAGACCATTTCGGCCGCAAAAATGTGCTTTACATTGGCTTATCCGTTTATGTGTTAAGCTCTATCGCCTGCGCCTTTTCGCCCTCTGTAGAAATGCTAGTTGTTTTTCGCCTGTTCCAAGCACTAGGTGGTAGCGTAGGAATGGTAGCTCCTAATGCGGTGATTAGAGAAACCTTTGAAGAACATGATCGTCCTAAAGTGATGTCGTTAATGATCTTGATTTTAGGGGTATCTCCTATTTTAGCTCCTTCATTAGGTAGTCTATTATTAACGATCGCGAGCTGGAAAGCCATCTTTTTAACCTTGGCTGCTATCTTACTAGTAATCATCTTTTTAATTAAATCTTGGCTGCCCGAAAAGACGAACCGCGAACATGGGGGTGCATTTCGAATCTCGACCATCATAAAAGCATACAAATCTTTATTCAAAGAGAAGCATTATTTAGTCTTTGCTTTCACAGGAGCCATAGGTGCTGGAAGTATTTTCACTTATGTAGGAGGTGCGCCGCTTACTTTCTTAACGTATTATGGGGTGAATGAGTCCAAATTTGGATTCATTTTCGCCATCGTCGCTTCCGGAATTATCTCCGCAAGTCAATTGAATCGGGTCGTTTTAAAGAAGTATTCTAGCTTACAAATTTTGAAAGTAACCTTGCCTACGCAATTAATCTTAGGTCTGTTGCTTTCCATTTTAGCTAAACTAGACCTATTGTCCATAGAATTAAATATCGCTTTGCTCTTCCTTATTATGGGCTGCCAAGGATTTAATTTCCCCAATGTGGCAACGCTAGCCTTACGCCCATTTCATAAAGGAGCCGGAACGGCTTCGGCCATGTTAGGGTCCATTCAAATGGCTTGGGGTGCAGTATGCGCCACCTTAGTTGGTTTGTTTTTTGACGGAACACCGTTTACGATGGCAATCATCATCTTCGGATGTGCGGTGCTGGCAAACACGATTTTGTTCGGAATCGGAAGAAAGTATACGGCAAACTAAGGCTTTAATAGTTCGAAATAAGTCACGACGAATTTATCCCCTTTCAAGTTGCCTTGGACTTTGGCTTTACGCACCGCATTGCAAAATCCCTTCTCCTCATGTGCGTCTCCATGGTCATCTAGTCCAGTGCCCTCCACGGCATAGGCTTTACCTTCGTAGCGAACAGCGAGGAAGCAATCCTTTCCGGGCATCTCAAAATTACAAGAGCCACAAGATGTTTCAAGGGTCAGAACGGATTTAGACGTATCTAACTTACCCGCTGGTTTAGATTGGGCAGTGGCGGTAAATGCCGCCAGAACGAAGAGGAAGAAGAGCTTTTTCATGCTGTAAAGAAAAACCTTTTCTCGCAAAATATCCATCATTCATCTATACAATCAACCGCCAGGCAGAAAAAATGCCCTATTCCATTAATAGAATGTACCTTTGTGGTACAATTTTATTGCAAACAATCCACCTAATGAGAAAAATACTTGCTTCGGCGCTCTTCGCGCTTCTCTCCATTACCACTTTTGCACAAGTTCCCGGAGGTCCTCCAGCGGGTGCGCGTGGTCCTGGAGCAAATCTAAATCAGGGTCATGTCTATGGAAAAGTCGTAGACGAAATGGGGAAACCGGTTGAATTCGCTTCGGTCGTTTTATTGAAATCCACGGTTGATCCTGCAACTAAACAGTCGAAAGACATCTTAGTAAAAGCCCAAACAGCTGAACTAAATGGAGATTTCAACTTCAAAGAAATCCCGGTCAACGCACGTTTAAAAATCAAAATCAGTTTTGTAGGTTACAAAAATTACGAAGCTGCGGTGGTATTCGAAATGCCTAAAATGGAGCCAGGCCAGCAACCCGATATGGCAAAGATGATGGCCGCTTTTGAAAAAGATTTAGGCAACATTAAATTAGCTCAAGAATCTAAGGAATTAGAAAATGTGGTGGTGACAGGGACGAAGTCTTTGGTCGAAATGGACATCGACAAGAAATCCTTTAATGTAGCCCAAAACCTAGTGACCACTGGCGGAACTGCCATCGACGTGATGCGTAATATTCCATCAGTACAAGTCGACATTGATGGTAACGTAAAGGTACGTAACGCGAATCCGACCTTGTTTATCGATGGCCGCCCTACGAGTCTTTCAATGGACCAAATCCCTGCGGATATCATCGAAAAAGTAGAGGTAATCACGAATCCATCAGCGAAATATGATGCCTCGGGAAGTATGGCAGGTATTATCAACATCGTGTTAAAGAAGAATAAAAAGAACGGATATAATGGGATGGTGAATGTGGGTGCGGATCGTTTTGGCGGTTCGAATATCATGGGAAATTTTACTTACCAACAGAACAAATGGAATTTAACGGCGACGTTAATGAACATGCGAATGCGCAATAATTCCATCGGGAATAGTCTTCGTTCTAGCGACTTAGGGGGTGTTTTATCCTCTGTAAGCCAGGAATCAGATAACAAAACGCAAGGGATGATGTTATTCCCCCGTTTCGCGGCAGACTATGCAGCCAGCAACCGGACGACGCTTTCTTTAGGCGCTTTCTTTGGTGGTGGCGGTCAATTCCGTCCAACGGAAAACACCGAAATTGTGAGTACTGTCAATGGGGTTACCACACAAAGCCAACGTTTATCCGAGAATATGCGTGAATTTAAACCGGCTGGATTTCAGGCTGGATTTAAGCACAGTTATCCAAAAGCTGGTCGTGAACTAACTGGGGATTTCAACTATTTTGGCGGAACTAATCAATATGACGGTCTATTCACAACCGATTATTTGAAAAACAATGTCATCACAGGTACGCAGATTCAAAAGAACATAGGTTCAGGTAAAAATTCATTTATCACAGCTCAAATAGATTATGTAACTCCCATTAAAAATGAAGGGACTATCGAAACAGGCTTACGTGCGCAAATTAATGACCTAGAAAATCAAATTCTGAATACCATTAAGCCGGTAGGTACAGATGTTTATAAAACTATTTCTGCTGCATCTGCGAATTATGAGAGTACGAACAAGGTGTACGCCGCCTATTTCTCTATCTCTGGAAAGGCGAGCAAAACACTTTCTTACAAGATTGGTTTACGTGGTGAGAGCTCGGAATACGAGGGTAAATTGTTAAATACGAATCAAGCGTTTAGCAATAAATACCCGATTAGCTTATTCCCGTCGATCTTCTTGAAGAAGGATTTATCGAAGACGGATCAGTTGCAATTAAGTGTGACCCGCCGCGTGAATCGCCCTAATTTCTTCCAAATCATTCCGTTTGTAGATTATAGCGACAGCTTAAATATCCAGCGCGGTAACGCGGATTTGGTTCCGGAATTCACCACATCGGGTGAACTTTCTTACAGCAAGTCACAGGGTTCTGCCACCTTCTTAGTGTCTGGATATTATAAGTACACAGATAATTTGATCACGCGTTATTTGAAACAAGAGACGAATCCAATCAGTGGTAAACTGGATTTAATTAACACGTTTGTAAACGCGAATTCGAGCATCAATTACGGGGTAGAATTTACCTACACAAACAAGCTTCAAAGCTGGTGGGATTTAACGGCAAACGTGAACATGTACAATTCGAAAATCAACATTTCGAACATCGATGCGACACAGGTGAACGAAGCTTTGTGGTCTGTTTTTGGGAAGCTAAATAACACGTTTATTTTGCCCAAAAAGTGGAGCATCCAGTTGTCTGGTGATTACCAAGGAAAAACGAATGTGCCTGTAACCTCTGGCCAACAAATGCAAGGCCCTCCAGGCATGCAAGCGCAAAGCTCGTCACAGGGATATATTGAGCCATTCTTTGGCATTGACTTAGCGATCAAAAAGTCTTTCTTGAAAAATGATATGGCATCCTTAACACTTGCCTTTAATGACATCACACGTTCTCGTGGAAACACCCGCGTTTCTTTCGGCGAAGGATTCTCACAGACTTCTTTCCGCCTTTCGAACCCGCAAATGATTCGTCTGACGTTCTCGCTTCGTTTCGGTAAATTCGATATGAGCCAAATGAAAAAGAACAATTCAGGTGGCGGAATGGACGCGATGCAAATGCAATAATATACCCCTAACCCTATCAAACGAAAGGCCCGGAATTCCGGGCCTTTTTTATTAGCTAAAAGAGAAGATCAACGGGAATATAAAACTAACAATCGCCGCCCAAATAGCGTAATAGGGCAGGTAAGAAGTCAGGCCATTTTCAATGCCCTCCACCGTTTCTAATCCCTTTAAAAACCGGGATAAATGACGTGTTACTAACACTAAATGTACCATAACCAGCGCATTACTTCCTAAAACAGCGAGTCGATTTGCACTGACGCCATATTCCATTAATCGGAATCCAATCGCCGATAAGGCAATCCCATTATCAATGATGGCTACGATGGCTAAGGCCAACAAAAAATACTGGTGAATGCGCGAGGCGTGTTGCTTTGTCGCCTCACCTAATGAAAACAAAATCAAGGCCATTACGCCTATCAAAACCCCATTAAAGATCAGCAAAAAATCCCGGTCATTGTAGGGATCTTTCCCCGTGAAAATAATAGCTACTAAGAAAATAGCTAGGGTGATCGTAACAAGGGGCGTAAAAATACGAGCGATCACGGGGGAAATTTTGCTGACTAAACTGGTGTTTTGGCGCACTAATAAAGTGGCAAAAAGCGGCACCGAAGGAAGGATAGAAAGAACGATATAGCGGAAATAAAAATCGTCTATTTTAAGCTGTACTAAATTAAACAGATTCAACGTTAAGGCCGTAAACAATCCTCCTGCTAACCCGATAACTACTGTCATCACCACTAAGTCTCCATGGTAACGCAAGAAATCCATCCGCTTGCCAGCATCAGATCCCGCAAAAATGGATCCCACCGCTAACCAAATTAAAATAGGAATATGCAGGCAGGTTAACAGCAAGGTGGTGCTTTTCTCCGGCAACAAATTGATAAAAAGGATGGATACCACTAAGGTGGCGATTGGCCAAAGGAGTTCCCGCAAACCCAGCCCTCGCTTGTAAGCAAAGTAGGCGCCTATTCCGGGCATCACAAAAAACGACATGTTACGCGGGAAATAGCGGTCATGTGAAAGATGCACTAGATCCGGAAGCTGCATAAAGAATCCGGCAAGTACCGCGAAAGCCACCAGCAAAATCCAATCGTTTTTAGAGCCCCAAGACGTAGAGGAAACAGCTAAACGTTCCTGCCAAATTTGGGCAGCGACCTCATGGGAGATTTGTGGATAAGCCGCTTCAAAAGCACGGCTAAAAGCAGCAGGGTTCGAACGATACAAGCTTTCTAATGCTGCCGGGTTCGAGATGTTTTTTTTGATTTCGTTTTCCATAATTTCAGAAAATTACAGCCCGCAACAGATATAAATCCGCTCTTTTATTAAGCGGTCATATCGACAGATAAGTGGTTATAAAAAAGCCCCAAATCGAATGATCTGAGGCTTTTATCTTTACTTCAATTTCATATTCACTGGATCCCACTGAATGATTTTCTTTTGGAAATAACTTTCGTTACAAGCTAGGGCTGGTGCCGCAGCTCTAAATCCAAACGCCGCATCTTCCACTACAGAAGTTCCGTTGCGGATCGCATCGAAGAAATGGGTGAAGTGATCTACGTGCTCATCGTATCCTGGAGGCGCTTTGAAAATCACATCCTCCTTGATAGGGCGTTTGCGTTGTGCTTCCGTCCATTTAGCGTTGTATTCGCGGGTCATTTCTTCCTGCATACTTTTCGAGAAGGTAAACACGGAGTCATAGCCGCCAAAACCCGGAGCCTCTGGCATGATGCTATGCTTCACTGAAATTGTGTTGCCCTTCACATCCATTACTCCTTCTGAACCGATCAAACGAATGACTTCTTGTCCCCCCGTTCCACTCACGAAGTTCACTTGAAGTGTTAATTGGAAGGCAGGATGTTCTGCCGTGTTGCCATATTGCATGACTCCTGACATGACATCTGGCAAGTTTCGGCCATCGTTCCAATGGCTGAATTGGCCGGTGGAGAAAATTGTCTCCGGTCCGTTTGAGTTCGTCATAAAGTGTGTTCCGCTTAGCAAGTGGATGAATAAATCCCCTGCCACACCGGTTCCCACTTCTTTGAATGCACGCCACCAGAAGAATTTTTTTGCATCGAATTCCATCTTAGCCGTAGCCTCGATGAAACGTCCCCAGTCACACGAAGCTGCATCTGCGTCTTTAGGAATAGTGTATTCCCAAGCGCCGATGGAGCTTTGACGATCATAGACCGCGTTCACCATATTTAATTTCCCGATTTCTCCGGCAGCTAACATCTCTTTCGCTTTCGCTAAACCGATGCTGCTCACACGCTGAGAACCTACTTGTAGGACTTTCCCGTATTTCTTTTGGGCTGCAATCACCTTAGGGCCTTCATCTATTTTATAGACCATTGGTTTCTCGATATAGACGTGTTTGCCTTTTGCCAAAGCGTCAATCGTGATGCGCGCGTGCCACACATCATGTGTCGCAATAATCACCGCGTCGATATCTGAACGGTCTAATAATTCTTTGTAATTACGTGTCGTGTATAAATCCTTGCCGTATAATTCCTTCGCGTTTTCGATACGACCGGTGTATAAATCACAGATTCCAGCTAATTCTACCCCAGGAACTTTCAGCGCTGAAGCCAGATCGAAGTGACCTTGTACCCCAAAACCAATCACACCTAAGCGGATCTTTTCGCCCACCGAAATGCGTTTTTCGTAGGTCAAAATACGTTCCTCTGCTTTTTGCTGTGCGCCTAAAGAGGCGAAGGGCGAAGACGCCGCGACTAGGCTAGTTGCCCCTATTTGTTGTAAAAACTTCCGTCTAGAAGCTTGACTATCTTTGTTCATATTTCAATAGGTTTTTGGTGAATTTACTCCCTTTTTACAAATCTTCCAAGGCATAGCGCACATAGGCAAATTGCTTGCCGTCTGGGCTCCAAGAAGGCACATTAATTGTTCCCTGCCCCCCATAAAATGCCTCCGTTAAATCCTTTACTTCTTTCGTCTTCAGATTCAACAAACGAAGTTTGACTTGATGTCCAAAAGGATGGGCCTGCTTTTGGTCCTCCATATAGGTAATAATTGTCGCCACTTTGTTATTAGGCGCAATGTGTGCAAACCAATTTGAATGTGCATCAAAGGTCATCTGCTCTGGATCAGATCCATCCGCCTTCATCCGCCAAATCTGCATCATCCCAGAACGGTAGGAGTTGATGTAAATGTATTTCCCATCTGGTGAGTATTCTGGGCCATCATCTAAACCATCCGTAGTAGTTAATCGAATTTCATCTCCTCCATTCGAAGGCATCGAATAAATGTCATAATTGCCATTTCTGGCCGCGCAATAAACGATGGTTTTGCCATCAGGTGAGACCCCATGCCAATAAGAAGGGGTCAATGGAGTCAACTGAATCGGTTCTCCACCTTCCGCTGAAACCTTATAAATAAAGGAGGTATGCTCTTTGATTTCTGCTTTTGCACTAGAGATATAAAGTGATTTGCCATCAAAACTATAGCCGTGATCGTTATTCGCCTTAGCTACGGAACCTGTGTTTAGCTCGCCTAATTTCTCCCCTTTTGGGCTAATTTTTTCGAGTTTTCCGTAGGCATTGATTAACAAAAACTTGCCATCTCGAGACCAGTTAGGCGCTTCAAAATGGCGCTTCTCCGTCAGAATTAATTCGGACTTTCCAGAAGCTAGATCGTACACATACAGGGAGGTGATGACCTTTTTGCCAGCCGGAATTTGGGCTGATAAAGAAAGGCTACATCCTAGTAAAAGGATAGCTAGATATTTCATGTTTCATAGGTTTAGAAACATAAGTTAGTAAAATATTTAGCTATTCATATCCTGACCGAAATGAATGATATTTCCACTGTTATCCAAAATGCTGAATTGGCGCATGCCCCAAGCCATCGTTTGAAGCTTTCCATTCGGATGAATGATGTCTAATTTCACACATGAATTGTATAGAGAATCTATATCATCTACATTGATATAACATCCCGTATTCTTCGGTATGTTCTCATCATCGCAACACCATAAATGAATATTGATTTGATCTTTAAAGAACATCAAATACCCTTCCCACGCTGAGTTGCATTCAAAGCCTAATTTTTCGTAAAAGGCGATCGTTGCATCCCGATCTAAATAGGCAAGAATAGGGGTCGCTTTTAATAAAGCCATATTACAACAATAGAAGTAGAATCGTCAAAACAGCCCCCGCAAGTGTAAACATCATCGCCTTTTTAAAGATCGACGTTTTAGGTAGGAACATGTAAAACGATGAAATCACGAAGAAAAACAAGGATAATCCGAAGAATATATTCAAGTAAAACAAGGGGTCATTTGTGGTCGCCTTGTGTAATTTCGTCATCTTATTTACGATGGCTGGCTGTTCAGTTACCGTATAGTCTGCCACACCTGTTTTCAAGTTATAAGTGCCTTGCTTGAACTTTACCACATCGCCCACAATGGTATCTGGTTTGAAGCCACGAAGGTGTAATTCCTTGCCTAATTCCTCGCCTTGTAAACCGGGTTTAAAAGTCTGTACCTTGTGCACATCGCTCTTCAAAAAGCTGGTTTCGCGAAAGATTAAAATGATTCCACTGATCGAATAAACCGCCATAATGCCGGCTAAGAAAAAGCCTAAATAACGGTGGTAGGTGCGCATTTTTGTAGATAGGTTACTCATGGATTAGAAATTATAGGTTAAACTGAGGCTATAGTTACGCGGTGTAATAGGATTAACCGAATTATCATCGTGCACATTATAACTAATTACGTCGCCTAAATTAGCGATTTTGGTTCGAATTGTGAAAGTTTTTAGCTGATAGGCTAGGCTGAAATCAACTTGCATGTAAGCAGGTAATTCAATTAATTGATAGGCATCATTTGCCACCGCGACACGAGTAGATCTGCCTGCAAAGCGCTGTCCTATATAAACAGACGTCAAGGCTGCCTGCCACCCTTTTTTACGAAAATTGACCCCTACATTTGCGGTGTGATTCGGATTGTATCGCAGTAAACTCCCTTCGATGTAGGTATTACTTTTTACATACTTCGTTTCATTGTAGCTATAGCCCCCAGTAACCGTAAATCCATGAAACGCTTTTGTACTTAGGTCGATTTCAATACCCTCGCTTTGGACAGAACCTACTAATTCTTTAACGTAGGAATAAGTCGTAGGATTAACTAAGATATTTTGCGCCAAATTATTATTCAAAATCCGATAAGCCGTCACATTAGCGGAAAGTATCCCTCCCAACAATTCGTTTTTTACCCCCACTTCATATTGATCGATCAGCGAAGGTGGAAGCGCCTTGTTATTCACATCAATCCCGGTATTTAAGGCAAAAGAATTCGAATAACTCGCAAAAATGGCGTGTGCCTCAGAGGGCTGAATAACTAAACCCAGACGGGGTGAAAAAGCACCGTCGAAATTATCAGAAACCGTCGTTTTTCCAGAACTAAAGGTAAAAACTTCACTCGTTGTTTGCTGATATGAATAGCGAAGACCCGCTAGCAGTTTGATTCTTTCATTAATATGGACCAAATCTTGAGCATAAATTCCAATTCGATGGATAGGCGCCGTAGTAATGGTAGACGGATTCAAGGCTGGCTGATCGCTTCTCAAAGTGTAGGATTTAGTTCCAAAAACGTTGATGGTATCATAGCGCGCATAATTCGTAAATGCATTGGTAACCGTTTTAAAAAAGTCAGAATCAGCGCCTACAAGAACCTGGTGTTTGATCGAACCGGTTTGCACATTTCCAATCAGGTCTACCTGACCCAGTCCATAGTTTTCCCGGGCATTGGCCTTCTGTAAATTACGAATCCATGTACCCGCTTCTGACACAATGCTTCCTGAATTAGGTCGAGTATTAGCAAATAAATCGAAGCCATTATTTCGTAAACCCGCCATCACTTTAAGCGTCCATTGTTGTGAAAAATGGTGTGTAAAGGTGGATGTTATACTAGCTTGGTTTTGGTTCATATACGACCACCGAACCCCTAAAAAGCGTTCTCTTGGTATTTCTACAATTTTATAATTAATAATTCCTGCACCAAAATCCGGTGTTCTATTATCTTCCAAATAATCCCCTTCTAAAAGCCATTCCGTTTTTTCATTGAACTTAAAAAGCAACGACGGATTCAAATATACACGGCGAGAGCTTACCCCCTCCCTAAAACTATTCCCCTGCTCGTAGGTAGTATTCATTCGTACGGCTACTTTGGAAGATAAAGCCCCATAAAGATCTATTGAAGGCTTCAGAAAAGACCAAGAGCCTAGGCGAAGTCCAACTTCCCCACCAAAATTAAATTTTGGTTTCTTCGTCACTAAATTCAAAACCCCTCCAGCCGCAACATTACCATACAAAATCGCTGCGCTACCCTTCAGTATTTCTACCCGTTCGATTCCACTTAATTCCGTCATCATTCCATTTGCATAACGCAACCCATTTTTAAACGTATTTGAACTCCCCATGGCGAAACCACGAGCAGATATTTCCTCTTGATAACCGCCCGTGGTGCCCATGATATAGACACCATTCGTATTCATCAATACATCACTCATGGTTCTAACTTGTTGAGCTTCTAACAGGGTTCTGTCTAGTGTCATGACACTTTGAGGTAAATCCATGGGACGTATGGGAAGTTTACCAATGGTTAGAGGTTTCTCGTTAAATGAACGCTGAGACTCAAAGACAAATTCTTGTAATTCAGTTGTTTTAGTAGAGTCTGATGAAGAAAAAAGGGCTATTAGGCTAATAATTGCAAGCATTTTGGCGTTGTTTTTATTTAGATTGATTAAAAATAACACACAAAACTAATGAACGAACCCTACATATGCAAGCTTATTTAGAATAATTTTAAATAACTCCAGAAAAAACAATAAAAAAACCCTCCAGTGATTCCTGAAGGGTTTATGAATTAAACTATTTCGATTTCCAGCGGCAGTTTACGCAACCTTTTCTTCGTCAATGCGAAGATCGCATTCCCTAAAGCCGGCGCAAATGGCGGCAAACCAGGTTCGCCTACCCCTTTGATTTTCGCCCCTTCCGTAATGATTTCTACGATAATTTCAGGTGCTTGATTCATTCTAGTCACCGGGCTCGTATCGAAATTAGCTTGTTCTACTTTACCATTCTTTAACGTGATTCCTGGTTGAGTAGCTGCGCCTAAAGCCATAATTACGGCACCTTCTACTTGCGCCTTCACGTTATCCGGATTCACGACCGTGCCTAAATCAATCACGACATACACTTTGTCGATAGAAACTGCGCCGTTTTTTGCTAAACTAACTTCCACGGCTTGAGCTGAAAGTCCCGCAAAGAAGTCCCATTGAGCCATACCCCGGGCTTTACCCGCCGGCAAAGGCTTGTCCCAGTTCGTGACTTCACGCAATTTTTTTAATACGCGTAAGGTATCCGAGTTCGCTGGTTGCAAACCAATGCGGAAATCCAATGGATCTTTTTTCGCCGCATGCGCCAGCTCATCGATAAAACATTCGTGTGAAAAGGCGAGTGTCGAACTCGTCACAGAGCGCCAAGCCGCCATAGGCACGTGATAGTCGGCTAAAACGAAGGTATTTTTCATGTTAGGGAATACGTATTCTTGCGAACTGATCCCTTCGGTCATCATCGTGTCTACTTTGGATTTATCCCAATTCGGCATCGCGCTGTCCATAAAACCGGGGCTGATCACCTTATGTTGAAAGGACACCAAGGAATTATCCTTAGAAATTCCGCCTTTCATCTTAGAGAAAGTCATCGGACGGAAAGGCCCTTGTGTCGTCGTGTCTTCGCGAGACCAAACCACCTTTACGGGTTTATCAAATTGCTTTGCCACATTGATGGCCTCCACGATGTAATCAAAGTATAATCTTCGGCCAAAGCCTCCGCCTATAAAACCGGCATGTAACGTAATATCTTCAGGCTTAATTCCCAGCAATGCTGGCATATTTCCCATCATTCCAGGACCTGTCACTGAGACTGGCACCTGAGTCGACGTCCAAATTTCTACTTTTCCACCCTTCACGTGCACCGTGCAATTCATCGGTTCTAACGGAGAGTGAGCCACCATAGGAGTCTCATAAAGCACCTCTAGCACCTGTTCAGCCAGAACATCTGCTGATCCTTTTTGCTTATCAATTAGCCCCTCCTCTTTCGATAAGGCACGCAATTTGTTTTCGTAATCCGTTGAATTGAAAGTCTCAAATCCTTTCGTATCCCATTCGATCTTCAACGCTTTTCTACCTTGAACCGCAGCCCAATAGGTCTTTGCGATCACGGCCACACCCGTGGAATTGTATTTACCGATCCAGCGTTCTGCCGATACGACTTTCAAGACTCCGGGCACTTTCATCGCCGCAGTAGCATCGAAGGTTTTCAGTGTTCCTCCGATCACCGGACATCTTTCTACGCTGGAATAAACCATATCAGGTACATCCGCATCGATACCAAATTCCGCCTTTCCAGTCACTTTTAACGGGATATCAGGGCGCTTAACCGATTTTCCTAATAGGTTGAAATCTTTTGCAGCCTTTAATTTAGGATCCTTGGGCACCTCTAAAAGGGATGCCGCCTCCGCTAGTTCTTCGTATTTTAACGAACGATTTGTAGCTACATGATAGACTTTTCCTTCTTTCGCTGTGCAGGATTCAGGACTTACACCCCAGGTTTGGCTGGCGGCTTTGATCAACATTTCTTTTGCTGAGGCGCCTATTTTACGATAGGTTAAATATCCTTCGCGAACGGTCGAGCTTCCCCCAGCCCATTGACCTGCACCGAATTCTTTTTCGCCGCTCGTGTTTTTGATTTTTATTTGGGCCAAAGTCACCTCTAATTCTTCCGCTATCATGGAGGCTACTGCCTGATAGGACCCCTGCCCCATTTCTGGATTCGGGTTAAAGATGGTGATGCCAGAGGCGTCGATTTTAATGAAGGGAGTTAGCGATTTTGCGCCAGAACTGATGGCCGCGCTCTTTCCTTTTACAGAGGACAATCCTAACCAAAACGTTAGTCCCGTTGCCCCTGCTTTTTTAATGAAACTTCTTCTAGATTCGAGTGACATGAGGCTTAGGATTTAGAGGATGATGATGCGTTTTTGGCTGCCGTTTTAATGGCTGACTTGATGCGGGAATAGGTACCGCAACGGCAAATATTTCCAGACATATAATTCTCAATATCTTCTTCGCTAGGCTTCGGATTCGATTTCAAAAGTGCAGTGGCGGTCATGATTTGACCTGACTGACAATACCCGCACTGAGGTACTTGATGCTCAATCCAAGCGGCTTGAACAATCTTCTCTAAACGAGTGGAAGCTCCCTCGATGGTGGTGATTTTTTGTTTTGCTGTGATCGATCCTACCGGAGTTTGGCAAGAACGAACAGGCTGACCATCTAGCTGAACAGTGCAAGCGCCACACAGGCCCTGGCCACAGCCAAACTTCGTGCCTTTTAATCCTACAATATCGCGGATCGCCCACAAAAGGGGCATTTCTGGATCCACCTCGATGCGGTGAACCTTCTGATTAATCGACAGTTCGATTGTTTTCATAGTTTTAGAGTATACTTTCGATACTAATTTAACACCTATTTTTGAATAATTACACCCCTAGTTTTTCGCTAACTAGCTGGCTGATATCCGCAGCCAGGCGATTGATAATATTCCACTTGGCATAAGGTCGGTAGAAGCAAAGACTCACTTCCCGCTCTAATTTACCATCGCTTAATGGAAATAGTTGCGCTTTGCGTGGTTCGGAAAGATGTTCCAAATACAGTTTTGGCAATAAAGTCATCCCATTAAAATTATCTACTAAATTTAATAAGGTGTCAAACGTATTCGCTTCAAAACGTAGATTAGGGGGGAAATATTGATGTTTCTTTAATTCACAAAGCTGAATAATCTGATCCCGCAAACAATGCCCCTCCTGCAATAAAAAGATGCGCTGTTGTTTCAGTTCCTCGAGTTTAAATGAGCCTCCTGAAGTCTTTGGGTGGCCATAAAGGACTAAATCCTCTTTATACAGCAACTGAGTTTCTAAATCCACACTGGCAATAGGCGTACTTAAAATGCCAATATCCAATTTCCCCTCGCGCAAACTATTCTTCAAATGATTTGTGGTTTGCTCATAAATCTCGAAATCCAAGGCCGGGTATTTTTGCATCAAAGGCTTCAAAATAATGGCCATTAACGAGTTAGCAATCGTAGGAATTACCCCCACTTTAATCTTGCCCTCCAGCTTGCTATTGATCGATTTAGACGAATTCAACAAGGCGCGTGAATGAGCCACCACCTGCTGGGCGTGGAGGAGAATTTCCCGCCCGTTTTCAGTCGTCACAATGGGATTCGCCTTCCGGTCGAAAATGACGATATCCAGTTGCTCCTCGAGCTTTTTAACCATCGCACTTAAGGTCGCCTGCGTCACATGACAATAATCAGCTGCTTTGGAGAAGCTTTTAAATTGATCTACGGCTAGGATGTATTCTAATTGATGTATATTCACTGATATAGATTTTATCTATGCCAAATATAGAAAAAATCAGTTTTCTCTATAGAAAAAATGCGCATAATTTAGCTCCACTAAAATCAAGAATCATGAAAAAACTACTCTTCATCAGCGCGCTTTTAGCTGCTTCGGCAGTCCAAGCGCAGGATTACGCGAATCCACACGGAGCAGCGCCAGGCGCAAATCCCCACGCAGCGAATCCACACGCGGCAGGCGGTGCGAACCCACATGCAGGCATCAACCCACATACGGGAATGAAGCCTTCTGCAACAACCAACAAGGATTGGTGGCCTAGCCAATTGAACGTAGGCATGCTACGCCAAAATTCAGAAAAGTCAAACCCGATGGGACCTGACTTTAACTACATCAAAGCTTTTAAGAGCCTAGACTATTTCGCGTTGAAAAAAGACATCGCGGCAGTGTTGACGAAATCACAAGATTGGTGGCCGGCTGACTTTGGCAATTATGGTCCACTTTTCATTCGTATGGCTTGGCACAGTGCAGGTACATATCGTTCAGGTGATGGACGTGGGGGTGCAAGAGCTGGTCAGCAACGTTTCTCTCCTTTGAACTCTTGGCCAGATAATACGAACCTAGATAAGGCACGTCGTTTGTTATGGCCGATCAAGCAGAAGTATGGTGATAAAATTTCTTGGGCTGACTTAATGGTCTTGACAGGAAACGTATCGCTAGAGCAAATGGGCTTTAAGACTTTTGGGTTTGCGGGTGGCCGTACGGACGTTTGGGAACCAGAAGAAAACGTATACTGGGGTTCAGAGAAGAAATGGTTAGACGATAAAAACCGTTACACTGGTGACCGTAAATTAGAGTCTCCATTAGCTGCGGTTCAAATGGGCTTAATCTATGTGAATCCAGAAGGACCTAATGGCGTGCCAGATCCGGCGGCTTCGGCGAAAGATATTCGCGAGACGTTTGGCCGTATGGGGATGAACGACGAGGAAACAGTAGCGTTGATCGCGGGTGGTCATACCTTTGGTAAGACGCACGGTGCAGGTCCAGCGACGAACGTAGGTCCAGATCCAGAAGCTGCTGGTATCGAAGAGCAAGGTTTAGGCTGGAAGAGCAAATACAAGTCAGGTAAAGGAAAAGACGCGATCACATCTGGTTTAGAGGTGACGTGGACTTCGACGCCTACACAATGGGGTATCGGGTATCTACACTTGTTATTCAACAATGAGTGGTCTCTAGAGAAGAGCCCAGCTGGTGCGAACCAATGGATTGCGAAAAATAGCGCGAACATTATTCCTGATGCATTTGATAAAAATACCTTCCACAAACCTACGATGTTAACGACGGATATCGCTTTGCGCGTGGATCCGGCTTACGAGAAAATCTCCCGTAATTTCTTAGAGAATCCAGAAGTGTATGCGAAGGCTTTTGCCAAAGCATGGTTCAAATTAACGCACCGCGACATGGGTCCTAGCTCTACTTATTTAGGACCAGAAGTGCCGAAGGAGCAGTTAATTTGGCAAGATCCAATTCCTGCATTGAATCACGAAGTAGTGAACGCGCAAGATGTAGCGGCTTTGAAAACGACTTTATTGAACTCTGGTTTATCGATTAGCGAATTAGTTTCGACGGCTTGGGCTTCGGCTTCTACGTATCGTCATTCAGATCGCCGTGGTGGTGCAAACGGAGCACGTATTCGCTTATTGCCACAACGTAATTGGGAGGTAAATAATCCGAAGCAATTAGAGAAGGTTTTGGCTGTTTTGGAGAAAATTCAAAAAGATTTTAATGCCAAATCAGGTAAGAAAAAAATCTCTATCGCGGACTTAATCGTGTTAGGTGGTTCAGCTGCAGTGGAAAAAGCGGCGGCGAATGCAGGTGTGAAAACAACGGTTCCATTTACTCCAGGTCGTATGGATGCTTCTCAAGAGCAAACAGATGTAGCTTCATTTAACTTGCTAGAGCCGATGGGTGATGGTTTCCGCAATTATACGAAAACGCGTTACACGCTTTCGACAGAAGAAATCTTCGTAGACAAAGCACAATTATTAACCTTGACTGCGCCAGAAATGACGGTGTTAACAGGTGGTATGCGGGTATTGAACACGAATTATAACGGTTCGAAACACGGCGTATTTACGACGAAGAAAGATGCGTTAACAAACGACTTCTTTGTGAACTTATTGGAGATGGGAACTACCTGGAAGCCAGTAGATGAGGCAAAAGAAGAATACGTAGGTAAAAACGAAAAAGGCGCTGTGGTTGCGACGGCAACGCGTGCTGACTTGATTTTTGGATCTAATTCTGAGCTTCGTGCTTTAGTTGAAGTATATGCAACGAAAGATGCACAAACGAAATTTGTAAAAGATTTCGTATTGGCATGGACGAAGGTGATGAACCTAGATCGTTTCGACGTGACTTTTAAGTAGTTAGGGTTAACTTTTGAAAAGCCAGCTGCATTTTGTGGCTGGCTTTTATTTTTGCCCTCCCTTCAGCTTATCATATTCCCGCTGCTCTAGCGAACCTACTTCGATCACGTAAGCATTCACATATTGAATCCCTAAGCCTAATCCCCAACCTAACATAGGCCAGATGGGCCACGGAATTTGATTCCAAATTAACTCGCCGGGCATGGTCAAATACCAGATGATCCACAAAAAAGGGATTACTACTGAATAGGCCCCTAGGCCTCTTTTAAACTTCGCGCGTTTCTTCGCGATTGCCCACAATTGTACGTCTGTGCTTTCCATGATATTTCGTTTTTCGGTTTCGTCATCTGGAGCATACAATAAAGTCAAATTTACCCCCAAGACTTCTCCGATCGCATTCATCGAATACAAACTTGGTTTCCCTTCGTTGCGTTCCATGCGTTGAACGGTCCGCAGGGCGATGCCGCTCTTGTCAGAAAGCTCGTTTTGGGTTAATCCTTTCGAGGTGCGGATTTCCTTTAATTGTTCTCCAAAATTCATGGGGCAAAATTGGGTTTAAAAAGCTGGGTAACAAACGCCTTTCTTATGACTTCTTTGCGTCATCTTTTAAAATTCTCAATACCCCGGTGCGATCCATCGCACCCCGGCTTCTTCTTTGTTAAGCCACAAATACAATCAGTGGGACCAAATCCGCTCAAAATGTACTTTTCATTTTTCTCGATCCGGGCTGTGCGTGTTGCGGATTGCTTTCCGTCTGAAAAAAAACGGAGGTAGGCTCTTTGACGACCCCGGGTTAATTTTTCAAATGCAGTTTTCACAGCGGGTTTCGCCGCGAAAATGGTGACTAATTCTTCTGGATAGGGGATTTCCGATGGCTTCTCCATTTTCAAACCCATTTTCTCGACTTCGATCGCCTCTAAGATATAGGCTTTAATGAGGTCTGCTTTTTGCTGTATCTGCTCCACCGAATTAAACTTCATCCATCGTCCTAATTGCGTATGTTCCCCGGGTTTAATTAATAAGCCTTCCTCGTCTTGGAGCAATGCTCCATTGAAAAAATTCAAGGCACAATGTTCTTTTAAACTAGAGATGGCAATGAGGTTTTTCGAGCCCACCATATACACCGGCGTTCTCCACTTATAGGTTTCGACCATCAAACAATCCAGTAAGAGATAGCGTAAATACGCCATCTCCGCTTGCCACTTGTCGGCACTTTGAATGAATTCGTCTACATTAGGGTCTTTCATCTGATTAGAAATAGGTTCGAATATACTTTCCTATACAAAGAAAGAAAAAACCTATGAAATCACGTGTTCTGCTTGCCTTGCTTTTTGCATCAGGCTCTCTATTTGCCCAAACACAACCTGTTTTAGTGGCTATGAAAGCGCCTACTTTGCGCATTGGAAAATTATCCTTTAAGGATTTAAACAAGAATAATAAACTCGATAAGTACGAGGACTGGCGTTTACCCGTGGCGGAACGAGCGAAAGACTTGGTTTCGCAGATGACTTTGGAAGATCGGAAGAG
>JBMSJH010000001.1:0-39522 GCA_049418705.1 Aquirufa sp. | reverse complement strand
TGTCTCCTCGATATGCTCGCGCTTTAAAAAAAGGACCTTTTCGCGCTCACGAATGATCCCGCTAAAGTATTTTCCGATGAAGTAATTCACCTGATCACCCAAAAGGGCCGCTCCAATTAACAAAGGAAGCACGGGAGCCAGCGATAATTCGCCACTTGCGGCCGCTAATAAACCCACCGAAAATAAAAGGGAATCACCCGGTAAAAAGGGCATCACGACTAAACCCGTTTCCACAAATACGATCAGGAACAAAAGACCATAGGTCAATGCGCCATGAGCGGCAATGAATTCAGACAAAAAAGTCAAAGGATCTTTTAAGAGATCAAGAAGGAGCTGCAGCATTGAACTTATTTCGTTAAGAAGTGGTCAAACGTATCGCCACGTAATCCTAAACGAATCGTTTCTAATGAAATAACCTCTTGAGGGGCAATATTTCCCACATTTACATTCGCTCCCACGAGTTTCACGAACCAAACTTGTTGGGATTTCTGCGGTGCTTCCCAGATGATACGCTCCTCTGGAATTTCCGTTAATATTTCTTCTACTAAACCTTGGCGAACCTCTCCAGATGAACGGAATAGACCCACATTACCTCCCTCACGCGCCTCACCGATCACTTTCCAAGCTCCGGCCTCTAATTCCATACGCATTAATTTGATCCACTTATACGGAGGAATAATTTTCGCTTCGTCCTTCGATCCTACTTCTGAAAGCACGGTTACTTGTGACGCCAACGTACGAATTAATTCACATTTGATATCAGACTCCATTTCGATAGAACCATCGGATACTTCCGCATATTCCATTCCATATTCATCTAAAACACGGCGGTAATCATCAAACTGGCCACGGATGTAAAATGCTTCGAATAGCGTACCTCCAAAATAAACCGGAATGCCTGCTGACTTATACAAAGCTAGCTTCTCTTTTAAATTAGGAGTCACAAAAGAAGTCGCCCAACCTAATTTAACGATATCCGTATAATCTGCGCCTGTCTCTAGGAAATCCTCTACTTGACGAAGACTTAGTCCTTTATCCATCACCATCGTTAAACCTTTTTGACGTGGTTTAGTTGTACGATCAGGAATTTGATTTAAATGATAATTCATATAGTTTATTAATGGATTGGTACGGTTTTGTGCCAAATATCTACAAAAATAAGCATTCCTATTGATAGCCACAAACCTGATTATGCTAGAATCGTTTGTATATTTGTCACCATAAACCATCAACTACAATGAAAAAAAGAATTTTATCATTCATTACACTCTTATTTATTTCCCTTTCCACCTTCGCAAATTCAGGCGCTGATGCCATTTTAGGCGAATGGCTTTCCCAGGAAAAAGATGGCAAAATCATCATTTTCAAACAAGGGGATCAATACTTCGGCAAAATATCTTGGGGTAAAACACCAGGCAGAAAAGATGCGAAAAACCCAGACGAAAAATTACGAAGCCGTGAATTATTAGGGGCCATAATCTTAAAAAACTTCAAATTCACAGGTTCAGCATGGGAAAACGGGACTATCTATGATCCAAATTCTGGCAAAACCTACGATTGCATTTTAAAAGTAAAAGACGGGAACAAAACATTAGATATTCGTGGTTTTGTGGGTATCGCGATGTTTGGTAGGACTTCTACCTGGTCTCGCATTTAATACAATAACCGCCTAAGATGGAACCAAACGAACAAGTACTCGCTTTTTTAAACGAGAATCTGAACAAGAAAATTGCTGATGGCAACCCCGCTCCCATTGGAAAATGGCTAGATGGAACGTTGGTAAAGGCTGAAGCAGGTAAATTAACCGCCGAATTCATTGTGCGTCCTGATTTCCTAAATCATGCAGGTGTGATACACGGCGGAGTGATTTCTGCCATGTTAGACGAGATGATGGGGATGACCCTGATTACGGCGAAGATTGATCACTTGTATGTGACGATCAATTTATACATCGACTTCTTGTTTGGGGCAAAAGCGAATGAGAAGATTACCGTGACAACGGAGATTCACCGCGTGGGAAAGAAAATTGCGAACGTAGAAGCGAAGTTGCACAATGCGGAAGGCAAATTGTTAGCGAAAGGCGTAAGTAACCTAGCGGCGACTTCGATTCCTTTTTCTTTCTAAGATAATAATTGGTAGACGGCGAAGGCTGATAAGTAGGCCAAAGCCGTCATATACCCAAACTGGATAAGTGGATATTTCCACGATTTCGTCTCGCGGTAAGTTGTAGCCAGTGTACTCATACACTGCATCGCAAAAGCATAAAATATCAACAAGGAGAATCCTAGTGCAGCATCGTACATCGGTTTGCCCGTAGCTGGATTAATTTCAGCGCGCATCCGGTTTTTAATCGTCGCATTTTCATCATCTACCTCTCCGCCCATACTATAAATCGTAGACATCGTTCCCACGAACACTTCGCGAGCGGCGAAAGACGTAATCAAGGCAATTCCGATCTTCCAATCGTATCCTAGCGGACGAATAACAGGCTCCACAAAGTGCCCAAAGTGTCCCGCATACGAATTCTCCAGTTTCTGTGCTGAAATCTTATTCGCTAATTCCACCCCTTGAAGCGTCGGGTTATCTTGACGAACACGCGCTTCTGATTGGGCAATTTTATCACCCGGACCATAGCTCGCTAAGACCCATAACACAATCGAAATGGCAACAATAATTTTACCCGCTTCGAACACAAAGGCATTCACCGAATTCCAAATAGTCAGCGCCACGTGCTTAAATCGCGGCCCCTTGTAGGTGGGTAATTCCATGATGAAATAACTCTTTTCTTTGGCCTGTAAAATCACCTTCATCACCCACGCAGAAACCAATGCCATAAAGAAGCCTAATAAATAAAGGCCGAATAGGGCTACTCCTTGCAGATTAAACAAACCAAAAAGCGTATTTTTCTCCGGCACCACCAAGGCAATCAACACCGTATAAATAGGTAAACGCGCCGAGCAAGACATCAACGGCGTCACTAAAATCGTAATCAGACGATCCTTCCAAGAACCAATGGACCTAGTACTCATAATCGCCGGAACTGCACAGGCCACCCCAGAAATCAAGGGCACCACTGATTTACCATTCAAACCAAATCGGCGCATCAATTTGTCCATAATGAACATCACGCGCGACATATAACCGGTCTCTTCTAAAAGAGAGATGAATAAAAACAAGAAGGCGATCTGGGGAATGAAAATCAAAACGCCGCCGATACCCGCAATCAAACCATCCGTTAAAAGAGCCGTCAAAGCCGACTCCGGCAATACCCCTTTCAACCAATCATTCAGCGCCGCAACTCCTCCGTCGATCAAATCCATCGGATAGGTCGCCCAGGTAAATACGGCTTGGAACATCACAAAAAGGATGGCTAAAAAGAACACATAGCCTCCCACGGGGTGCAAAAAGAATTTATCCAAGCGATCCGTCCAAGTTCGAACGGGTGCCGCATCCCATTTGCGATTCAAATTAATCACACAACGGTCCACCACCTCCGTGATTTGCTCGTAACGCTTGACCGTTTCCTCTGACTGGTATTTTTTTGAAGAGAATTGATGCTTGTTTTGAATGTCGTCGAAGGTTTCGCGTTGTACTTGCGAGAACATCTTCATCCGATCATGTTCCATTAACCACAACATGGAGCGATAAGGCTCTGCCTCACCAAATTGTGATTGAACATCCTGAATTAGTTCTTCTGAAATAGGTAAAGGCAAGGCGTCGTTCGATGCAAAACGATTCTCTAAGGTCTTCACGACGGCTAATTTCAAACCGTTTAGACCGATTCCTCTTTTAGCATTCACTTCTGCCACTTCGACGTTCAGTTCACGCGCTAATTTGATGGAATTGATGACGTAACCTTCATTCTCCGCTACATCAATCATGTTCAAAGCCAATACCGTCGGAATTCCTAGGTCACGCACTTGGGAGAACAATAAGAGATTACGCTTTAAATTGGATGCATCTGCGACCACGATGGCCATATCCGGAAAATCAGGATGGCTGGGATCCGCTAAAATATTGATAACTAATTCCTCGTCGATGGACTTCGGATAAATACTATAGATACCTGGCAAATCTAAAATTTCCACGGGACGTTTGGGCTCTAATTCCCAAATCCCCGTCAGCTTCTCCATGGTTACTCCCGGAAAATTTCCCGTCTTCTGATTCAAACCCGTTAGGGAGTTGAAGAGAGATGATTTTCCTGCATTGGGATTCCCAATCAGCGCTATTTTAGGTGTTTTTGCCAAAATTTATGTTCTTTTAATCAGCATCGTTTCCGCTTCTTCCCGTCTCATGGACAAGGTGTATGAGCCAGAAACCCGAATTGCTATGGGATCACCAAAAGGAGCCAAATGGGTCAAAATCACCTCAGTTCCTGGCAAACAACCCATCTCTAATAGTTTTAACGAAAGCAACTCGTCCGTGAAGCCCACTATCTCCCCCTTTTCACCAATCTTCAAGTCGGCCAAATTTGCCATGTTCACTATTTAGAATAATTCAAAATTAGACACAAATGTACTAAGTATTTCTGAGCTAAAAAATGATACAAATAGTTTTTTCTGTCGTAAATTGCAGGTTCATGGCATTAACTGAAATTTTCGTATTGATTCGCAAAGAAATGCAATTAGAGTGGCGCAATAAATATGCGATCCATGGTCTAGTGCTGTACTTAGCCGCGACTATTTTCATCTGCTATTTGTCCTTCAAAGCGAAGCAACAATCGATCCATCCAATTATGTGGAATACGCTGTTTTGGATCATCTTACTTTTCTCTGCCGTGAATGCTGTAGGCAAGAGTTTTACGCAAGAATCAGCGAATCGAAATATCTTTTATTATACGTTTGCTAAGCCAGAATCGGTCATTTTCAGCAAAATCATCTACAATACCTTGGTGATGCTGGGCGTATCTTTCATCGGTATATTCTTTTATTCTTGGGTGATGGGGAATCCAGTTGGAAACATGCCGCTCTATCTCCTTTCACTATTTTTAGGGGCTATCGGTTTTGCTTCTACCCTTTCGTTAGTGGCAGGAATCGCCGCCCAAGGAGAGAATTCAGCCACTTTGATGGCGGTTATGAGCTTTCCGTTGATCATTCCGTTGTTGTTGTTATTATTAAAATTGTCCAAAAGTGCACTAGATGGAATTTCACTCGCAGAGAACTGGGATGAGATCGCCATTTTAGGAGCATTAGATATCATTGTTGTTGTATTTTCTGGGATCTTATTCCCTTACATATGGAAACATTAAAACGCCAATATTGGAAGATTTTGTCGATCATCTTATTGATCTACACGGTCTATGCTGGATTTAACGGGGCGGTGCCGCGTCAACCCATTTTGAACGAGACGATCCGTAATCTGTATTTTCACGTGACCATGTGGTTCACGATGATTTTCCTATTAGGAACATCGGTGTATCATTCCATTCAATACTTGCGTAAATCTGATCTGAAATCAGACCTGATTTCGAGCACGTATGTGGAGGTCGGAATGGTGTTTGCCATTTTAGGTTTGATTACGGGGAGTGTGTGGGCGAAATTTACCTGGGGAGATTGGTGGACAAACGACCCGAAACTAAATTCAGTCGCTATTGGTTTACTTATCTACCTAGCCTATTCGCTAGTTAGATCATCGATGCCAGATGAGATGCAGAAAGCGCGAATTTCGTCGGTTTACAACATCTTCGCTTTCGTGATCTTTATGGTGTTGATTTGGATTTTGCCTCGTATGACAGACTCCTTACACCCAGGAAATGGCGGAAACCCCGCTTTTTCGAAAATGGACTTAGATAACCGAATGCGCATGGTCTTTTATCCTGCGATTATTGGTTGGACATTATTAGGCTATTGGATTGCGCAAATCCGCATTCGAATTAAGAATTTAGAACAACAAAACGAGTTATAATGAAAGCAGTATTTATTCTTTTTTTCAGCTTAATTAGCTTTGTAGCATCAGCACAAGCGAGCGAAATCGAAATGGCAGATCAATTCCGCGCTGACGGAAAAATCTATGTAGTGATCGCGGTGGTTAGCGTCGTATTAATCGGATTGTTTGCTTATTTATTCCGTTTGGAGAGTAAAGTATCAGCTTTAGAAAAACGCAACAAATGAAAAAGACACACATCATCGGATTGATTTTAATCGCTGTCGCCATCGGTATTATTTTGATTACAACTGGCGATGCGAGTACTTATGTAGGTTTTGACGAGGCGGAACGTATTTCACAACAAGATCCGAACCAAAAAGTACACGTGGTGGGTACCTTGAAAAAAGATGCAGCCGGCCAAATTATCGGGATGAATTACAACCCCGCATTAGATGCTAATCGCCTAGAATTTCTAGTGCAAGATAGCTTAGGGCGTGAAAACCAGGTGGTTTATGCGGCACCGAAGCCTCAAGACTTTGAAAAATCAGAGAAGATCGTTTTAGTGGGCAGCATGCATGCAGACAAAACATTCTATTGCGATAAAATTCTATTAAAGTGCCCTTCCAAATACCAAGAAGGTAAAATTTCAGCAGACTCTAGTGCCTCAGTAGCGGTAAAAAATTAAATATGATACACGAAACCATCGGTTCGGTTGGACATTTATTTGTCATTATTTCCTTCGTAACGGCGCTTCTAGCGACGTTTGCGTATTTCAAATCAGCGCAATCCACGAACGAATTAGAGAATGATTGGAAATTAACTGCCCGGGTTTTATTCGGACTGCATTTGATTGCGGTGATCGTGGTGGCGGCTAGCCTCTTCGTCATTATTTATAACCACTATTTCGAGTACCATTACGCGTTTACGCACTCCTCTTTGCAATTGCCTACCATGTTCATGATTTCCTGTTATTGGGAGGGTCAAGAAGGTTCGTTTTTGTTGTGGATTTTCTGGCAGGCGGTTTTAGGCCTATTATTGATGATCAAAAATCCGAGATGGGAGTCGCCGGTGATGACGGTTTTTGCGCTCGTGCAGACGTTTTTGACGTCCATGATTTTAGGCGTGATTATTCCTTGGATTGATTTGAAAATAGGTTCTTCTCCGTTCTTGTTGTTGCGTGAGGCGCAGCCGGATCTTCCGGTTTGGAGTATGCAGCCGAATTTTATTCCCAAAGACGGACGTGGATTAAATCCCCTTTTACAAAACTATTGGATGGTGATTCACCCGCCTACGTTGTTTTTGGGTTTTGCCTTGACATTAGTTCCTTTTGCGTATTTAATCGCAGGATTGTGGAAGAAGAAATTAACGGAATGGGTGCTACCAGCTTTGCCTTGGGCACTTTTTGCTGCAGGGGTACTAGGAATTGGTATCATGATGGGGGCTTATTGGGCCTATGAGACTTTGAATTTTGGGGGCTATTGGAACTGGGATCCGGTGGAGAATGCCTCGTTTGTGCCCTGGTTAGTTTTGTTAGGTGCCATCCATACGATGATCGCGCACAAAACGTCGAGTTCGGCTTTAAAGACCTCGATTATCTTAGTCATTGCGACCTTCATTTTAGTCTTGTACTCGACCTTCTTGAACCGTTCTGGAATCTTAGGAAATGCCTCTGTGCACTCCTTTACGGATTTAGGTCTTTCTGGTCAGCTCTTGTTGTACATGGGGACCTTCCTTTTTGTAGCCATTGCTATGTCGATTTACCGTTGGAAGGATTTGCCTCAGGATTCCAAAGAACTAGGGACCTATAACCGCGAATTTTGGGTATTCGTGGGTGCAGCCGTTTTAGGCTTATCTGCCTTCCAATTAACGTTTACGACTTCGATTCCAGTGTACAATAAAATTGCGGAGGCTTTTGGGCTTCTCTCTAATATTGCGTTACCGGCTGATCAGGCAGAACATTATAGCAAGATTCAAATTTGGATATTCGTCGCAGTTACTATTTTAAGTGGCATCGGTCAATATGTGTGGTGGGGAAAAATCAAGCAAAACACGAGCTTCAAGCCTCTAATCAATCCAGCATTGGTGGCGACTCTTTTAAGTGTCGTGTTCATCAACATCGGTAAGATTTACACGATTTCCTACATCATCCTATTATGGAGTGGATTGTTCGCGGTGTTAGCGAACTTCAAAATCCTTTGGTTCCTGATCCGCGAAAAGTTCTCTCTGGTGGGCGGTGCCGTAGCACACGTCGGTTTAGCAATCATGTTGATCGGTATTTTATTCTCAGCAGGTTATTCAAAAGTTGTATCGTTAAACCGCTCCGGCTTCGCGATTAGCACGAAAGTGGAGGAATTTACGAAGGACAATAACAAAGAAAACAAGGAAAACTTACCGCTTTGGCTCGGTCAAGGCGCTCAAATGCAAGATTATTTAGTGACTTACAAAGGTCGCCGCATCGAGGTTCGGGGTCAAAAGGGTTATTTCAACAAGAACGATTTTGAGGTTATTGAGGGTGATTTCCACGCGGTGGCTTTGAAAAATATCGAACGGGATGGCGTAAAAATCGCTAGCAAAGGAGACACCGTGACGGTGGAACCAGAGAATACCTATTACGAATTAGAATTTAAGAACGAGGAAGGTAAAGCCGTTTCTCTTTTCCCAAGATGGCAAGTGAACCCGAAAATGGGAACGGCCATTTCTCCTGATGTGAAGCATGCTTGGAACCACGACATATATACCTACGTTTCACTTGATCCACGTCTAGCGGCGGAAGCTGGCTCTGAAAAACAGTGGTCGCAAACGGAGGAGCAAACGGTCACGACAGGGGACACCTTGTTCATCAACGACTTTGTAGCCATTCTGAAAGAGGTAAACCGAGTGACGAATGTCGATGGAGTTGAATTAGGCGCAAACGATGCAGCGGTTCAAGCGAACTTCCAAGTATTAGGCAAGAACTCTCAGCAGTTTACGCTGAGCCCTATTTTCGTCATCAAAGGAGGAATGGTCGCTATGCCAGCTTTTGAAAGTGAAGAAACCGGAATTAAGATTAAATTTACCGGCATTAACCCGCAATCACAGGAATTTGGGTTTGCGTGGAATACGACTCAACAAGAATTAATCGTCGTGAAGGCGTTGGAAAAACCCTACATCAACTTGGTTTGGATCGGATCTATCCTCGTGTTTATCGGTTTGTTTATCGCCACCTATCGTCGATTGAAACCTACAATAGCAGCCTAATATGGGAAAGAAAGAGATCTTAAGTTTAGCTGCGGCTATCGGTTTCATCCTCATCTGGATCATCGATTTGAATAGTCCGACACCTGCAGAGGTGAAAGGGCAGTTTTGGGGAGAAATTTTCTACCATTACGGCTGGCTAATGTACGGCGTAGGCTGCCTGTTCTATTACCAATACGCGAAGAACGAACGCATCAAGAAAGAAAAAGATGACAGAAAGTAATATCAGTTTAGATAATGCCCAAATCATCGGGATCGTCGCATCGATGGTTTTCTCTGCCTTCTTTTCTGGGGTCGAGATGGCCTTCGTTTCTTCGAATAAATTATACTTCGAACTGAAGGCTAAACAGGATATCCTGAGCGCAAAAATTATCGCCAATTTTAACCAGCATCCCTCCCGCTTTATCGGCACGATGCTGATTGGAAATACCCTCTCCCTCGTGGCCTATGGTATTTTTATGGAGGAGTTTTTGCACCATGTGGTGCTGCATTATTTATCCATAAACGAGATTTTAGCTCGTTTAGTGGCATCTATAGTCGCGACCATTTTGATCTTGATGACGTCAGAATTCACCCCTAAAAGCGTATTTTTGATCAACCCAGACGCTATTTTAGAATTCTTAGCCATCCCTATTTGGGTGATTTATACCTTGATGTTCCCCTTGGTTTGGGTGACGGTGGGATTATCGAAATGGTTCATTACGAAAGTCTTGCGTTTAGCGTATTCGGAGGAAAAACCGGCCTTCGGTTTAACGGATTTGAATCATTACCTCCAAAACCTCAACCGCAAAGTCTCCACCGAACAGGAAGCCGAAGTAGATCATAAAATTTTCCATAATGCCCTCGAGTTTAAGCAGGTGAAAGTGCGTGATTGTATGATTCCTCGAACAGAAATCACGGCCATCGACCTAGAAGATGGTATCGAAAAGCTAAAGGAGGTATTTTTAGAAAGTGGTCACTCGAAAGTGCTAGTGTACAAAGAGACCTTGGAAGAGGTGGTGGGCTATTGCCATTCTTTGGCCCTATTTAAGAAACCCAAAGATTTACAATCCATCCTGACTAGCATTCCCATCGTTCCGGAGGCGATGCCGGCAAATGACTTAATGATTAAGTTCTCGAAAGAGCGTAAATCGCTTGCTTTGGTTGTAGACGAGTTTGGTTCTACCAGTGGATTAGTGAGCATGGAGGATGTGATGGAGCAGATTTTTGGCGAGATTCAAGATGAATATGATGATTCGGAAGACTGGATCGAAAAGCAAATTGACGAGACTACTTTCGTCCTTTCTGGCCGTCACGAGATTGATTATTTGAACGAAAAATACGAATGGAATCTGCCAGAGGGGGATTATGAAACCCTAGGTGGGATGTTGATTAGCCTGTACGAGGATATTCCGCAAGTGAACGAGCTCATCACTTTAGCTCCTTTCCAATTCCAGATTTTAACGACAACCGATGCACGAATTGACACGGTGAAAGTACTGATTACGGGCAAAATTACGCCTGCTCCGTCGACCGAATTATTGCATTAGAACGCGCTGCAAGGTTTGGCATTTCATCTGTGTTTCCTGCCACTCTTTCTCCGGATCTGAGTCCTCTGTGATTCCGCAACCCGCATAATATTCCGCCTGATTACCCGTGATTTTGACGGTTCGTAAGTTCACAAACAAATGCGTGTTCCCATCGATATTCACCGGTCCTAGATACCCAGAATACATCGATCGATCGTGCGTTTCTGTTTTTAAAATAAACTCAATCGCCTCCTGCTTCGGTGTTCCACAAACCGCAGAGGTTGGATGTAAAAGGCCTAACATTAAACCAGGCAACTGAGGGAAATCCATCGCTTTCGTGTCTACGATATACTCCGTCTTCAAGTGCAGTAAATTTCCGGTTGAAATGGTCTTAGGACCTAACTCGGTATATTCCCGCAAGCGAATCTTTTTAAAACAATCAATAATGTATCGGCTAACGAAAGCCTGCTCTTCAATTTCTTTTTGGGACCACCTTGCTTGAGCTGTAGACAAGGCATTCCCCTGATCATCCACTCCCGACTGGGTCCCAGCTAGGGAGATCGTTCTGAAAACCCCATCCTTTTGCTCCACTAAAATTTCTGGCGTGGCACACATCCAAACACCGTCTAATGCCGGTATGGAAATCGCACAAACAAAGGCGTTCGGATAAGCGGACGCTAATTCCTCGAGTGCAGATACGATAGAAAAGCCCGCAGGCAATTCCTTTACATCGGTTCGGGACAAGACCACCTTTTGCAAAGGCCCTTGTTTAATGGCTTCGATTGCGGAGGACACCCAGGATTTGAACTCTTGTTTTTTAATAGAATCCTCTTCATCGAATACGATGTTGATGGGTGTTGACTCTGCAGGCAAAGTCCAAGAAGTCAATGAATCAGAGGCTAAAAAATAAGGCAAACCGATGAACGGAGCAGCTAAGAATCCGGCTGGCAAATCCGCTACATTCCAACCCTCAGACAGCTGAGATCCACCTTGAAAATCCTGTAATAGATAGGCTTCAGAGGCATGGGGCAAACGCCACGCCGCGAGTGCAGCGCCCCTTGAAATTCCATCCTCCCAGCTATTTTCCCCCATTATTTTATTGGAATAATCGCTACCGTCAAACGGCTAGCGCAAATCAAATTTTCTTCTTCGTCGTGAATTTTAATTTCATACACATGTATCGTGCGACCGATGCGCAAAGGAACACAGGTTCCGATCACAAATCCGCTGCGCGCAGATTTTAAATGATTCGCATTGATCTCCACTCCCACACCCGTTTCCTTTGTAGGGTCCTTCACGGCTAACACCACCGCGACACTTCCCATAGTCTCAGCTAAAACAACAGACGCTCCCCCATGTAACAATCCCATGGGCTGAATTGTTCGATGATCGACCGGCATTTTTGCCTTTAAATAACCGGACTGAATTTCGGTAAATTCAATACCCAAGTGGTCGATCATGGTATTCTTTGACATCGAATTCAACGTCTCCAACGAGATGGAAGTATTAAACATATATTTCGTAATTTTGGCTAAAATTCGGAATAAAATACGATTAATATGCATGCTCAACCTGATTTAGTGAAAGATATTTACCTGATTCGCCACGGCGAAACGGAATACAATCGCAAGGGGGTCGTGCAAGGAAGTGGGATTGATGCGGATTTGAATGAATTAGGCCAAAGACAAGCGGAAGCCTTCTTCCAACATTACCACCATCTCCCAATTGATAAAATCTATACTTCCGCCTTAAAAAGAACGCATCAATCGGTGAAGGGCTTCATTGAAAAAGGTTTGCCTTGGGAGCAACACACCGGATTGAACGAAATTTCTTGGGGGAGTAAGGAAGGAAAGTCTCCTAATACGGAGGACGATTTATATTACAAGAATTTAACGAGAACTTGGCGCGAGGGCCACATCCATGTGCAGTCTGATCAGGGAGAAAGTCCGGTGGAGGTTTTGGAACGCCAAAAACCCGTCGTCGAACTCATTCTTTCCCGACCAGAAGAAAGCGCCATCTTAATCGCTATGCACGGTCGTGCCATGCGCGTTTTGCTTACGCATTTATTCAACGCACCTTTGCATCATATGGATAAGTATGCACATCAAAACTTGTGCCTATACCACCTCCAATACGATTATAGCGCCAAAGAATTTCGCCTCGTAAAAGGTAATTGTGTCATCCATTTAGCCGACTTGCCCGAGTCCATGTAATATGCTTAGAAAACGCATGTATTGGATTTTGCAATTAGGCGGCTGGTTCGCCTGGATGTTAAACGAGGCGGTTTTATACACGAATCAATACGGCTGGCATTGGGCTTGGCTTTATGCTGCCTTGGCGAATATTTCTCTCGCGATTTTCCTGACGCATCAATATAAAAACATCATCAAAGTGAATTCTTGGCAAGATTTGCCCCTTTTCACGATGTTGAGAAATCATTTTATCATCCTTTGTTTGATGGCTGCCTGTCTCGTGGGGCTTAATTTACCCATCGATCAATATTTGTTGGGTGAGAATTTTGAGGTCCAAATTAGCCCCTTTATCATCACCCAGTACCTATTTAATTTCATGAAGCCGCTGGCGATTTGGATGTTGATCTATTTCTTCTTCCAGTATTCGAAAAAACAACTCGTGATGGAACGCGAGAATAATCAGCTAGAACGAGCCATTCAGGAGACGGAGGGTAAGGTTTTGCGCGCGCAGATGAACCCACATTTCGTCTTTAATGCCTTAAACAGTATTCGCGCGTTAATTACGGAAGACCCTGCGAAGGCCAAAAAAGGGATCAACCAACTCTCCAAGCTGCTTCGAAGCTCGCTTTTAACCGAACGCAAAAAGACCATCTCCATCGCAGAAGAATTAGACACCATTTTGGATTACCTAAATCTCGAAAAGATCCGCTACGAAGAGCGCCTAGCCTGGAAAGTAGAAGTTTCAAAGGAAATACACCAAGCACAGATTCCACCTATGTTATTGCAAACTTTAGTGGAAAATGCCATTAAACACGGGATTGCGCATTCCGCAAAAGAAGGAATCATTTTCTTTAAAGGGGAAAAGAAAGAAGATTTGATTCATTTAGAAGTCATTAATCCAGGACATTTAAAACAGGGGGGAGAATCTAGTGGTATTGGCTTAATCAATTCACAAAATCGACTCCATCTTTTGTTTGGAAAGACCGCTCATATTGACTTAAAGCCTTTGGACAAAAATCACGTCCTCGCTTCCGTTACGATTCCGTATATTTCCGAAACACTAGCCTGAATCCCATGAGAGCCATCATCGTAGACGACGAACGCCTTGCCCGAAATGAACTGAAGCGTTTATTAGAAAACTTCCCTTCAATCGAAGTGATAGGAGAGGCATCGAATACGGACGAGGCTAGCCAGCTGATCGAAGAATTACAACCAGATGTGGCCTTTTTAGATATTCAAATGCCAGGTAAAACAGGTTTCGAATGGCTAGAGGAATGGGATGGATTTCTTCCAGAGATAATTTTCACAACGGCTTTTGATGAATATGCGCTGAAGGCCTTTGAAGTTAATGCCCTCGACTATGTGCTAAAACCAATCGAATTAGCGCGCTTAAGCGAGAGTATTCAGAAATTAGAATCGCGATTCAAGCGTACTGTCTCTTCTGAAAAAACCACTTCAGCCAGCCATGTGTTAGGTGGAAACGATCAAATTTTCGTGAAGGACGGTGAAAAATGTTGGTTTGTGCGATTAGATCGGGTTCGATTGTGTGAATCGATGGGGAATTATGTTCGCTTGTTTTTTGACGACCAAAAACCCCTCGTCCTAAAATCCCTCAATTCCTTAGAGGAGCGTTTAGACCCTAAATTATTCTTCCGCTGCAATCGCAAACACATCGTGAATCTGAACTTCATCGATAAGATTGAACCTTGGTTCTCCGGTGGATTGCAGGTGACTTTAAAAGGTGAAAAAGCAGAGAAAATCGAAATTTCCCGCCGTCAATCCATCCGATTTAAGGAACTTTTGTCTCTTTAGTACGTTCAGGAGCCTCCCCTAGCAAGAAACCATAAGGTTCCAGACTCGGGATGGAATCGAATATTACTTTCATCACAGCCGTTAAAGGCAGCGCTAAAATCAATCCTGGAATTCCCCAAAGCAGTTCGCCACAAAGCAAGGCCAGCATCGCCACCATCGGGTTCATACTCACTTTCGACCCTACCACTAAAGGGGTAATAAAATTCGCCTCAATAAATTGTGCCGCTGCCACCCAAGCTACGACTGCTAAAGCATGAGACGGACTCAAAGTAATTAGGCTTAATAAAATAGGCAACAACGCTCCCATCCAAATTCCGATATAAGGAATCAACAAAAGCACTCCCGTTAAGAATCCGAAAAAGACCGGATACTCTACCCCGATCCACCAAAATCCAATGGAATTCAACACGCCCACAATCAACATCACTACCAGCAAACCTACTAAATACCCTTGCACCACAGAACCCGTTTTCTCCATCACTTTCGTCAGCACTTGGCCTTCTGTTTTTGGAAATACTTTCTGCAAAAATTGCTCGAAAAAATCGCGGTAGAATAAGAAGAAGAAGGTAAATACGGGCACTAAAATCAAAGCCGTAATGACATGTAATGCGGTCGAAAAGGTCGTACTTATAATCACTCCTGAGTTTTTTAGGAGCGCCATCAATTCATTACTAAGCTCCAGCATCTGTTTGCGGCGGGAGATATTGAAATTTGAAGAGATGAAGGATTGCAGACTTGATACCCACTTTTCGGTTTTTTTGGCAAAAAGCGGCAGTTCAGAGGAAAATTCCATAATTTGTAAACCAGCCACAAAAAGTAAAGAGGAAATCAGCGCAAAGGTGAGGACGATCGCGACGAAGATGGCGAGTGCTCGGGGTAAGCCTTTGGACTCCATCCACTTACTAGCTGGCAATAATAAAAGGGCTAATACCAGAGCAAAAGAAAGCAGGATTAACAGGTCCTGCAAAAGGTAGGCCGCAGCGATAAGCAAGGCCAGCGAAATGAGGCTTCCTGATAATCTGGTTGAATAAGAAGTGTTGTTTGACATATCTAATAAATTAACAATTCCATAACATACAACTTTCTATATTTGTGTCGTAATCCGTTCAAAACTATGGCAACAGCTTCACCCGCATACAAAATTCTACTCGTAGATGATGATGCAGACATTTTGGAGTTATTGGAATACAATTTACTAAAAGAAAACTTTCTTTTAGCAAAAGCGACGAATGGAAAAGAGGCAATTGTAGAAGCAAAATCGTTTCAACCCCATTTAATTATCATGGACGTCATGATGCCAGAAATGGATGGTATCGAAGCCGCTCGCCAAATCAAGTCAAATCCTGAGTTCAAAAACACCCTAATCCTGTTCCTAACGGCACGTGGAGAAGAATATACGGAGATCGCCGCATTTGAAAGTGGAGCAACAGACTACGTGGTGAAGCCGATCAAATTACGGGCCCTTATCAGCCGCATTAATGCGCTATTAGCGCGCGAAACGGCCACCACTGAAACGAAAAATGATGTCATCTCTATCGGTGATCTAGTGATTGACCGGGTACAATACGCGGCTACTTTTCAAGGGCGTGCGCTGATTTTACCTAAAAAAGAATTTGAATTACTTTCTTTCTTAGCAAAAAACCCGAATAAGGTTTTCAATCGCGATGAGTTATTGGAGAAGGTTTGGGGGTCTGATGTGTTTGTGGTAGAACGGACGGTGGATGTACACATTCGTAAATTGCGCGAGAAAATCCCAGAATACTACATCAAAACATTGAAAGGTATAGGCTATTTATTTTCAATCGAGAAGGCCTAATTGCCCATTTTTAGGTAAATTGCATCTCGAATGATGCGCCTAATTACCATCCTCCTTTTTTGTCTTTTATCCCTTAGCTTATTTGCTGATGGTCCTAAACGTGAGTTGAGGGGAGTTTGGGTAGCCACCGTTCAAAACATCGACTGGCCAAGCCCACACAATTACGACGGAGCGAAGCAAAAATCCGAATTTATAGACTTGTTGAATTCCCACCAAAAAACGGGAATCAATGCCCTTTTTGTCCAAATCAGAACCGCATCTGACGCTCTTTATGCGAAAAGTGCAGAACCCTGGACGACCTACCTTTCTGGAAAACAGGGCCAAGCTCCTAGTCCCTATTATGATCCTTTGGAATTCATGATCGACCAGACCCATGCCAGAGGAATGGAATTTCATGCTTGGTTGAATTTGAACCGCGCTTCGATGTCTTCCCGATCGCTTTTAAGTTCAGAACATGTGGCTAGAAAGCACCCGGAGTGGCTTTTAACCTATAATGGACAGTTATTATTTGATTTTGGAATACCGGCAGTGCGCCATTATATCGCTGGACTGGTTCGCAATATTATTGTGAATTACGACGTAGATGGCATCCATTTTGATGATTATTTTTATCCCTATCCTGACCCTAAATCTACCTTAAAAGACGAGGACACTTACCTAAAATACCGACATTCAGGCGAGTCCAAGGCTGATTGGCGTCGGCGAAATACGAGTGCTTTAATTCAGGAGATTTCGGAAACCATCCGAAAGACGAATCCGAAAATTAAGTTTGGGATTAGCCCTTTTGGGATTTGGCGCCATAAAACATCGGATCCGGTGAACGGCATGCCCACTGTGAAGGGATTGCAATCCTATGACGATTTGTATGCGGATACGGATCATTGGCTGAAACAAGGTTGGTTAGATTACATCGCACCCCAATTGTATTGGGACACCGCTCATCGAGTAGCTCCGTTTAAACCATTGGCGGACTGGTGGAATGCGCATTCCTATGGGAAACCGGTGTATTTCGGGATGGCTTCCTATCATTTAGGGGATGTTTGGACAAATAAGGAGATGAAAAAGCAGGTCGAGATTAGCCGTAGTATGCCTAATGGGCAGGGCTTGATCTTCTATAGCTCGACTTCACTGACTAAAAATACGAAGGCATTTAGGGACACGCTTCGCAAGAATTATTTTGCAAACCCTGCCATATTACCTACCTCCCCTTGGCTAGACAGTATTGCACCTCATGCCCCTGCGCAGGTCTTTTTAGCGAATAAAAAATTGAAATGGCAGGCTGGAGAAGAATCAGACGATGGGGATCCGGTGGCCTATTATGTGGTTTATCGTATCCCAAAACAAGACAAAAAACACCTAGAGGACCCGAGCAATATCGTGTACAAAGGGAAAGCAACTGAGTTAATTTTAGAACAAGATGACCTAAAACCGGGTTATGGCTTTACGGTGACCGCCTTCGATCGACTTCATAATGAGAGTCGACCAAGTGCAGTCCAGTGGGTTAAACCCGTTAGCAGCGATTAATATGCATTTAAAAATTAAAGAAATCACTGTCGAGACGATCGACACGAAGACGATTCATTTTTGGCAACCGATTCATGATGCTTTACATTATGTATCAGGTCAATTCCTAACCGTCATTCCCGAAATCGAGGGCAAAAAAGTCCGCAGAAGTTATAGTTTATCGTCTTCCATGAAGACGGATATGACCCCAGCCATTACCGTAAAACGTATCGAGGGCGGATTAGTGTCTAACTTTTTATGCGACACCCTACAGGTGGGAGATAGCCTAGAGGTGCTTGAGCCGATGGGTAATTTCACCCTGGAGGCAGACGCTTCCGCCTCGAAAAACTACGTATTCGTGGGCGCTGGTTCCGGCATCACGCCTTTGCTTTCGATGATCAAAACCATCTTGCACGGCGAGCCTAAATCAAAGATTCAGTTAATTTATGGTTCACGCCATGAAGACCAAATCATCTTCAAAAAAGTGTTAGACACTTTGGAAAGTTCGTACGGTGATCGCCTAAAAGTATTGCATGTCATTTCTCAACCTGCGGCTAATTGGCCAGGCTTGAAAGGACGAATTAACCAGGCGTCTATCGTCTATTATTTGAAGCAAGAATTAGGTCTAGACATCGCCTCGGCACACTATTATTTATGTGGACCGCAAGGAATGATGACGGAGGTTCAATCTTCTTTAGCCATGTTTGATGTGCCGGCGGGTCAGATCCACCAGGAATCGTTCGGGGTGACCGCGAGCGCAGAGATGGAGCAGGCAGAGGAAGATGGGTCATTGAAGACGCAAGAAATCACTTTGATATACGAGGGTAAAGAGCATAAAATTACCGTTCAACCGAGCGAAACTATATTAGAGGCTGCTCTGGAGGCAGACCTAGACATCCCGTATTCATGTCAAGCGGGCATGTGCACCGCCTGCATGGGCCTTTGCAAAAGTGGAACCGTGGGCATGGATGAGGAAGATGGCTTGACCCCTGGCGAAATCGCAAAGGGCTATATTTTAACATGCGTGGCGCATCCATTGAGCGCTGGGGTAGTGATAGATTTAGATTAATATGAGAAATAGAACATTTTTGCCGGCAGATTTTCA
The DNA here is from genome assembly GCA_049418705.1 of Aquirufa sp. Taxonomy (GTDB): domain Bacteria; phylum Bacteroidota; class Bacteroidia; order Cytophagales; family Spirosomataceae; genus Aquirufa. The sequence goes on along the minus strand of JBMSJH010000001.1, from coordinate 20,487 downwards.
ACTAAGTACCTGGGAATCGGTGTTGCCTTATTTTGAAAAATTGAGCGCGACACAGATTTCGAGCATTGAAGATCTACGTTTATTTTGCCAAAACCGCTCCGAATTAGAATCCTACCTGTCGGAGAACTTCGCGTGGCGCTACATCAAGATGTCTTGCGATAACCAAAACGAGACCTTACAAACAAGCTACGCTCAGTTTGTCAACGAGATTATGCCGAACGCCTCTGTTTTCGACGATGCTTGGAACAAAAAGGTGATCGAAAGTCCCTTCGTTTCCGAATTAAAAGAAACGGGCTTCCCGGTGATGTTGCGCGGCATGAAAAAGGCGATCGAAATCTTCCGCGAAGAAAATATTCCCTTGTTCACTGAATTACAGAATTTAGAAACCAATTATGGAGCCTTAACCGGCGCCTTAATGGTAACAATAAATGGTGAAGAGAAAACCTTGCAACAAGCGGGGGCCCTTTTAGAGTCCACCGACCGCGCAGAACGTGAATCGGTCTACCGCACGATGGTGGAGACGATTAAGCATCAAAACCGAGCTGAACGATTTATATTCTTCGCTCATCGAAAAGCGTCATCAGGTCGCTCAGAATGCCGGTTTCGAGAACTACCGCGACTATGCTTTCGCTAGTTTAGGTCGCTTCGACTACGGTCCGGCGGAATGCTTTGAATTCCACGAGGCGGTAGCTGAAACGGTGGTTCCTTTGTTAAATGAGGCCGCTGCGAAGCGCAAGCAAGAAATGGGCTTGGATGCCTTGAAGCCATGGGACAAGGCCGTAGACCCTTTAGGTCGTGGTCCTTTGAAACCTTTCGAGACAGGCGAAGAATTACTGGAGAAAACAATCGAAGTGTTCGACGAGATGGATCCATTCTTAGGCAATTGCTTGAAGGAAATGGTGACTTTGGATCGCTTTGATTTGGATTCCCGCAAGGGCAAAAACCCAGGCGGCTATAACTATCCTTTGGAGGAGACAGGCTACCCGTTCATCTTCATGAATGCGGCCGGTACGGTGCGCGATGTCGTGACTTTATTGCACGAGGGAGGCCACGCGGTACACAGTATTTTAACAAAAGACTTAGCCTTGAATTCCTTCCGCAACTTCCCATCGGAGGTGGCAGAACTTGCCTCGATGAGTATGGAATTGATGACGATGGATCGCTGGGGAACTTATTTTTCGAATCCAGAAGAGGCAAAAAGAGCGAAAATCAAACACCTAGAAGATATTTTAGAGACCTTGCCGTGGGTGGCGACGATCGATGCATTCCAGCATTGGGTGTACGAAAATCCAGCTCATACGATTGCTGAACGGGAAGCGAAATGGAACGAAATCGTTTCTCGTTTCTCGGATTCCATTACCGATTGGGATGGTTTAGCGGAGGTGAGATCGAATATTTGGCAGAAACAGTTACACCTGTTCGAGGTACCGTTCTACTACATTGAATATGCGATTGCGCAGTTAGGGGCGCTGGCGGTTTGGCGTAATTATTGCCAAAATCCGAAAAAAGCCCTCGATCAATACATCGCGGCCTTGTCCTTAGGATATACAGAGCCGATGAAAACGATTTATGCGACAGCCGGAATCGAATTCAATTTCAGCAAGCCTTATATTCAAGAATTAATGAACTTTTTAGCGGATCAAATTAAAAAATTGGAGGAAAGTTAGGCAAACGATGTCCCATTCCTTATTTTTGCAAATAATTATTGACACAGCCTTATGAAATTAACGAATTTACTTTCTTTAGTAGCCATTTTAGCGGTAGCGACATCATGTGATTACCAAAAAAACAACACAATCAAACAAAAAGACGTTCGTAAAGGCGACGAGTATGTATATGGCGTTCACCCAGATAGCGCAGCGGTTCAATCGAAGTTAACTTACGATGCGAAACCAGAGTTAGAAGTAAAAGCAAATGCGATCCGTGAGAAATTATTCAAAGGAAAAGCAATCAACCAAGGAAACTAATTCCTGAGGACATAGATTTTAAGAAGCCGGTTTATCCGGCTTTTTTTATGCCCCTAATCGAAAATTAATGCACGAGCATTTCTCGCAAGAAAGTCAATTGGTAAATGCCGGCCACATAAATCAGTGACCAGATCAAAGAGGATATCCCCATCAAGAATAAGATTCTAGGAGTAGGTACTTTAAACGAAAGGGATAATAAACTTCCACCGATCGGTGTAAAGATTAAAGGAGTCAAGGCTGCAATTCCTTTCATTCCAAAACGTTGCCAAATATCGACCGCATAGCGGATTCTTTTAGAGAACAGTTTCGGTTTTTTTGTACGGTATTTTGCAAGCAAACCTAAGATCGCTTTACCCAATGTCACAATAATAGTGACCGTCAGCATCGCCCCTAACCAAGTAAACAACACGGTTTCATACCAAGCTAGACCCAGGCTGAAACCTGTGATAGGTCCCGCGATAAATTTTAGCCCTGTGGCTATCATCACTCCAGAATAGGCTGCCCAAGACATTATTTAGAAGATTGATAGATGGATTTACCTTGATCTAAGAAAGTAACAAAGTGCGCAACATTCGCATCGAAGGCAACGGGTGGCACCATCGGTTTTGCGTCATTACGAGGATCGAGTAAAACGTAATGTGGTTGTGCGTTCGAGTTGAAGCGGGAGATTTGGAAGTCGAGGTTTTGGTCCCCCAAGGTCTTCTTCTCTTGACCATCCACTTTCGAGGTATACCACTTGTCTGCAGGCAATTCCGTCTTATCATCGCAATACAATGCCACCACCACGTAATCTTGTTTCAAACGCTGAAGCACCGCCGGATCAGACCAAACATATTCCTCCATCTTCCGGCAATTCACACAACCGTGTCCAGTAAAGTCGATGAACAAAGGTTTATTAGCCTTTAAAGCCGCCGCTTTCGCCTGCTCGAAATCGAAATAACCTGAAAGACCTAAAGGCAGTTCTAGAAAATCGCTATATAAGGCTTCATTTTTCTGCGCGGCAGATTCCTCGGACTGAGCTTGAGACCCCTTAAAATCCTGCGAATTCATCGGAGGTAACCATCCCGAGAGTCCTTTCAATGGTGCCCCGAACATCCCCGGAACCAAGTAAATCACAAAAGCCAAAACCGCCGTCGCAAACAAGGTACGTGGAACCGAGAGATTCTTCGCTGGCCCATCGTGTGGCAAGGAGATCTTCCCAAACAAATACAAAGTCAAGGCCGTGAAGATCGCAATCCAAATCGCTAAGAAGATCTCGCGATCTAATAAATGCCAGTGGTAAACCTGATCCGCCACGCTCAAGAATTTAAATGCTAACGCAATTTCTAAGAAACCTAACACCACCTTCACCTCGTTCATCCAATTACCCGACTTAGGCAACTTCTGCATAAACCCAGGGAAAATGGCAAACAAAGTAAATGGAATCGCGAAGTCTAAAGAGAAGCCCAGCATCCCGATAATCGGTTTCAAGAAAGCGCCCTGTGAGGCTGCAATTAAGATCGAACCTGCCAATGGCCCCGTGCAAGAGAACGAAACCAATACCAGCGTGAAGGCCATAAAGAAGACGCCGATGAAACCACCTTTGTCCGATTTTGCATCTACTGAATTCACCAGATTCGATGGCAACACGATTTCAAAAGCCCCTAAGAACGAAATCCCGAACAGGATGAAAATCGTAAAGAAGAGCATATTCGGAATCCAGTGTGTGCTCAAGAAATTCGCGAAACTAGCTCCTGCAAAGAAAGCTAAAAGCGTCCCGAAGAACACATAAATCAACACGATAAAGCCACCGTACAAGAACGCAAGGCCTTTGCCCCCCTTTTGTTTCGTGAAGAAACTCACCGTCATCGGGATTAATGGATAGACACAAGGAGTCAATAAAGCTAGGAAACCAGCACCTAAGGCAATCCAGAAGAAGGTAAATAAAGATTCCTCTTGGGGAGCTTGAGCGGATGGTGCCGTGGGAGCAACTGGTTCAGCATTTGCTGCTGGTGCTTCGGCCACTGAATCCACAGTTACTGGAGGAGTAGCCGCCGTATCAGCCACTGCGGTCTTTTCCGCTTTCCCGGCTAAACTAAACACCCCTTTAATGGGCACGCAAAGTCCAGAAACGTTAGAGCATGATTGCGAATCATAGGAACCCTCGATCTTGTACTCTGGGGCGGTAATTTTGATCTTTTGGCGGAATTCCCCTTGACCTGTGAAATAAGTATAGGTACCGTTCCAAATCTCTGTATCGTTTTTCGAATGCGGATTGATGGCTTTCAATCCACCAATGGTTTGATATCCCACGCCCGGCTTGAAAGTCACCGTGGTTACCGTGGGGCCTAAATCTTTGTCAAAATCAGACGAATACAAGTACCAATCTTTTTCGATAGCCACTTTGAAAATGACCTCGGCTTGCTCCCCCACTTTCGGGTTTGCAGGCTTAATGGACCAGGACCATTTAGCGGGTGTAATCTTTTGTGCAACAGCCGGAATGGCTAGAAAAGCGAACAAAAGAAAGGCGATATATTTTAATTTCATGTTTGTCTCGAAATGCAAAGCCAAAATTAAGAAAAAAGCGCAGAAACACGTGTGATATTTGTCTTATTATAGGGGGATTCCATTTTTCAATTTGGAGAAAAAAACGTACTTTTGACCTTTCAAAATGTAATCCAGAACCCATTCGATTTTTATGGCATCCACTTTTCCTACACAACGAGATAAAGAGATTTTTGACCTGATCAACCAGGAGGCACATCGCCAAGAATTTGGCATTGAATTAATCGCCTCTGAAAACTTCACATCCCCTCAGGTGATGGAAGCGCAGGGAAGTGTTTTAACCAATAAATACGCCGAAGGACTACCAGGGAAGCGTTATTATGGTGGTTGCGAAGTAGTGGATGAAGTAGAAACGTTAGCGATTGAGCGTGCGAAGAAATTATTCGGAGCGGCTTGGGCGAACGTTCAACCTCACTCAGGTGCACAAGCGAATGCGGCCGTATTCTTATCTTTCTTGAACCCAGGTGATAAAATTTTAGGTTTTGACTTATCTCACGGTGGTCACCTTTCGCACGGTTCTCCAGTGAATTTCTCTGGAAAGTATTTCCAAGCTTTCTTCTACGGTGTAGAAAAAGAAACGGGATTGATCGATTGGGACAAAGTGGAGGCGACTGCAGTAAAAGAAAAACCAAGATTGATCATTTGTGGAGCGTCTGCTTATTCTCGTGATTGGGATTATGCACGTCTTCGCGCGATCGCTGACCAAGTAGGTGCGATCTTATTAGCTGATATTTCTCACCCATCTGCGTTAATCGCGAAGGGTTTATTAAATAACCCAATGCAACATTGCCACATCGTAACGACGACGACGCACAAAACGCTTCGTGGACCTCGTGGTGGTTTGATTATGATGGGAAATGATTTTGAGAATCCATTTGGGTTCAAAACATTGAAAGGTGAATTAAAAACGATGTCGGCTTGTTTAGATGGCGCGGTGTTCCCAGGAACGCAAGGTGGTCCATTAGAGCACGTGATTGCGGCGAAAGCGATTGCTTTTGGCGAGGCATTAACTCCGACGTTCGAAACATACGCAAAGCAAGTGCAGTCAAATGCACAAGCGATGGCGAAGGCTTTCTTAGCGAAAGGATATGAAATCATCTCAGGCGGAACAGATAACCACTTGATGCTAATCGACTTACGCCCGAAAGGCTTAAGTGGTAAATTAGCAGAGAATACGTTGATTCAAGCGGATATTACGATTAACAAAAACATGGTTCCATTCGACGACAAGTCTCCATTCGTTACTTCAGGTATGCGTGTGGGAACGGCGGCGATGACGACACGTGGTTTGAAAGAAGGCGATATGACGCAAATCGTGGACATGGTGGACAAAGCCTTGATGAACCACGGTAATGAAGCGGTATTGAAGTCAATCAAAGGAGAAGTAAATGAATGGGTGAAGCAATTCCCATTATACCTATAATAACAAATGGCAACAGATCAAGATTTTGACGATTTCGACGACGATGAGGTAACGGATGGCACAGAAATGTCCTTCCTAGGTCATCTAGAAGAATTAAGATGGCATATTCTGCGATCTGTTGCTTCCTTTTTTGTCTTTGCGGTGGCCGCTTGGTTCTTCCGGGAATTCATCTTCAGCTCGATCATTTTAGGGCCTACGAAGACGGATTTTTATACGAACCAAATCCTGTGCCAAGCCGCTGACCTCTTCAACATGCCTAGTTTGTGCATGCAGAAGGCGGACTTTATTTTACAAAGTAGAGAGGTTTCTGGTCAATTCATGATGGCGCTAACACAGTCCATCATCGTCGGACTATTATTTGCCTTCCCCTACATGTTCCACGAATTGTGGCGTTTCATCAAACCAGGCCTAAAAAGCAAGGAATTGAAAGCGGCGCGTGGGGCTGTTTTCTGGGTTTCTGTCTTGTTTTTTAGTGGGGTTGCCTTCGGTTATTTCGTAGTGGCTCCTATGGCCATTAACTTCTTAGCGAACTTTAAGCTAGACCCAAGCATCCAAAACCAATTCGACATCAACGATTATATTTCCTTGTTATCGATGTTGACCTTGGCTTGCGGCATAACTTTCCAATTACCGATGGTAGCCTTCGTGCTATCTCAAGTGGGCATATTAACCCCGTCTTTCATGCGGGAGTATCGCAGACATGCCCTGATTGTCATTTTTATCGTGGCGGCGATCATCACCCCTTCTCCGGATGTGGTTTCACAACTTTTAGTGGCATTTCCACTCTTAGGTCTGTATGAAATCAGTATCGGCGTTTCAGGCCGTGTCTTGAAGCGTAAAATGAGAGAAGAAGAGATGGAATCGAATTCGTAATTGAATTCTCAACAACAAACAAATGAATTATTTATCGGCGGAAAACATTTCACGCAACCTGGGCGAAAGATGGGTGTTTAAAGGTTTATTTTTTGGCCTCCAAAAAGGCGAAAAAGTAGCCCTCATCGGAAAGAACGGGACGGGTAAAACCACCTTGATGGAATCCCTCATGGGCATGCAAACCCCAGACGAAGGCAAAATCTCCATCCGCAAAGGTATTCGCGTGGGTTACCTTCCTCAAAACCCTATTTTCGCCGAAAACGAACAAGTTCTTAATTACCTCTTCTCGGACGATTTACCTAGCGCCGTAGCTATTAAATCCTACGAAAAAGCCATGTTATCTGGCGATTCGAAAGAATTAGAAGATGCGTTTGCTTTAATGGAGGCACATAATGCTTGGGATTACGAAGCACGTGCGAAACAAATCATCAGCCGATTAGGTATTCCGGATGGAGATCAAAAAGTATCGACTTTATCCGGGGGCCAAAAGAAACGTCTCTCCCTCGCTAAACTGTTGATCGAGAGTCCAGACATTATGATTCTGGATGAGCCGACTAACCATTTGGACATCGAAACCATCGAATGGTTAGAAGGCATCATGTCCGGCCCGAATGTCACGGTTTTAGTCGTTTCCCACGACCGTTATTTCTTAGACAAGGTCTGCAATAAAATGATGGAATTAGCCGACGGCTCCATCTATACCTACGAAGGTAATTACGCCTACTTTTTAGAGAAAAAAGCCGAGCGCGAGGCTTCTGAGGCCAGCAGTATTTCAAAGGCTAAGAACTTATACCGCAAGGAGCTTGAGTGGATGCGCAAGCAACCGAAAGCCCGCGGTACAAAAGCCCAATACCGCATCGACGCCTTCCACGAAACGGAAGAAAAAGCAAACAAAAAGCTAGACGACAGCAAACTGGAATTAAACATCCAAATGTCTCGTTTGGGCAATAAGATCATCGAAATCAACCACCTGAAAAAGGCTTGGGGAGACAAGAAGATCATCAACGACTTTACCTATACATTCAAGAAGAAGGACCGCATCGGTATCGTGGGCAAGAACGGTGCCGGCAAAACGACTTTCTTACAATTATTAACAGGTCTGGAACAACCGGATTCCGGCACCATCGATCCAGGCGAAACCTTAGTGGTGGGTTATTATACCCAAATCCCCTTCGATTTCCGCCCAGAACAACGCGTCATCGACACGATCACAGAAATCGCGGAAGTGATTCCCTACGGAAAGAACGAATCGCTCAGCCCGAGTCAATTCTTGAGCAAGTTCCTCTTCCCTACCGCCCAGCAATACACTCCGGTAGAAAAGCTGTCAGGTGGCGAGAAGAAGCGCTTACAACTCATGCGCGTGCTCGTGAAGAATCCCAACTTCTTGATTCTGGATGAGCCTACGAATGATTTGGACTTAGATACTTTACAATTACTAGAAGACTTCCTAAGCGAATTCCAAGGCTGTCTATTACTAGTATCCCACGACCGTTATTTCATGGATAACCTAGTTGACCAATTAATTCTAGTGGAAGGCGAAGGAGAAGTAAACTTCTTTAACGGAAACTACACGGATTACCGGATTGCCTTGGAAAACAAAGAAGACGAGCCAGCAGTTAAACAAAGCCCTGTAAAAGCACCTTCGACCGCTTCTCCCGCTGCTCCCACAGCACCTGCCGCCACGAAAGGCCCAAAGCTAAGCTTTAAGGAACAAAAGGAGTTCGAGGAATTAGAGAAAGAGATGGCTGACCTTGAAATTGAAAAAGAGACACTGATTGAAAAACTCAACCAAGGCTCAGAAGACTTTCAGTTATTGACCGATTGGGCGAAGGCCATCGAGGATATCAAAAACACCTTGGAAGAGAAAGAGCTAAGATGGCTTGAGTTATCTGAAAGAGCATAAAAAAAGCCCCGATCTCTCGGGGCTTTTTTCGTATCAGTACTAAAACCTAGTTCTGGAAGTTCAAGTTCATCAGCGCATATAATGCTCCTTCTTTCACCTTGTCATTCACGAATACTAAGTAGACATCATGAACACCTGTGGTGTTAAGTGGGAAGTTATATGCCTTCGTTGCGTTTACTTCTACAGATCCTAACAATGGACCCGTTACGCTACCTGTTCTAAGCTCTAATTGACCGCCTACTGTTTGGCCAGCCATATACGTAGCCATCACTGATAAGTTCTTGATGCCAGTTAAGTCAATTGCATCGTAACGCGCATAACCACCTGCACCAGTTGCTACTAAGATTTCACCGATTCCGTCTACTTTAAACTTCATCGTTTTAGCACTTGCATCAGCAGCCACAGCTGGAATTTTAGCGTCACGTAAGGTAACCACTTTCGAACCAGTCACTGGGGCAATTTTACCAGCACCCTTATCTGTGTACATCGCGCGGAAGATATAAGTTCCTGGCTTGCCCTTATCTTGTGGAACATATTGTCCCGCCACTGGCTTAGAAGCCTTCTTCTTATCTGCTAATCCTAAGATGTATTTCACCATCTCACGTGCATCAGCAACAGATACTTGTGGGTGAGCCGCCATCGCGTTCTCTCCCCAAACACCACCACCACCGGAAATGATCTTCTTCGATAACTCATCAATGTTTTGTGAGCTAGCACGGTATTTCTTACTTACATCTGTGTAAGAAGGTCCTACCGACTTCTTATCAATTGCGTGACAAGTCTTGCAATCAGATAAATCGATCAAACGCTTGCCAGCAGAGAACGAAGTGTTCGCTTGGTGACCTTGTGCAATGACTGTTTTGTCAAAGCCCTCTAAATAATCGATCTGCATAATCACATCGTCTTCTGCAATCTTCTTGTTGGCTAAACTACCGTCTTCTTTATCCTGAACCGATACTTTGTAAGTAACTGGCTTATCATTCCAGTAGAATGATTTATTTCCTTCGATCGCCACGTCTACACTTGGCACTTCGTTACCCGCAGTGATTTTGATCACCTCTGAATTTGAATTTCCAGCTGCGTCTTTCACCGTAAGTTTAACGTTATAAACACCTGCTTTAGCGAATACGTGAACCGGGTTAGCTGCAGTGCTCGTTCCGCCATCACCGAAGTTCCAGGCGTACTTAATAGCATCACCATCAAAGTCCACTGTACCTTCAGAAGAGAACTTCGCTTTTAAAGGCAAAGCACCTACCGCCTTATCAACCGCCACTTTTACTTTCGGCGTACGGTTACCCGCATTGTATTCAATCTTGTAAAGAGCTGCTTCCTCACTCGCTGCAAACCAGTTAGGACCGTACTCTAAACCATACATTGTACCATTTTTGTCAAACTCTAAATCCATTGGATGAGAGAAAGTCGTGTTAGGCAAGAAACGCTCCATTTGAACGAAGTCTCCTTTTGCATTCATCGTTACGGTGTAGATCATATCACGCGACCAATCGTAAGCGAAGAATTTACCATCGTAATACGCTGGGAATTTCGTCTTAGAAGTAGCAGGGAAATCTTCACGGTAATAGATCGGACCCGCCATTGCATTACGAGAACCTTTAGAAATTACTGGACCGAACTCAGGAGAATCTACATACGGATAGTAGATAAACGCTTTTTGAGCGGCTGGTAAGTGAGCAAAACCCGTGTTATGAGGGGAGTTGTTGATTGGAGCTTTGGGATTAAAAGTAGCCCAAGTGCTATCTTTTGCAAAATCACGTTGGTTATAAGGACGGTTATCCGCAACGAATAACGGCCAGCCAAAATAACCCGCCTGACGTGCTTGATTCACCTCGTCATGACCACGAGGACCATATTTCTTCGAATCTTCACCCGCATCTGGACCTACTTCACCCCAGTACAAAAACCCTGTACGCTTATCCACCGAAATACGGTAGGGATTACGGTTACCCATCACATAAATCTCTGGTTTCGCATGGTAAATTCCAGCTGGGAATAAGTTGCCCTCTGGAATCGTGTAACCACCTTCCGGAGTAGGTTTGATACGTAAGATCTTACCTCTTAAATCATTCGTGTTCGACGACGTTGCACGTGCATCCCAACCTGCGCGACCTGGACGGTTGTCCATAGGTCCATAACCATTCGAATCAAATGGGTTCGTGTCATCACCTGTTGATAAAAACAAGTTACCTGATTTATCCCAAGCAATGGAACCACCTGTGTGGCAACATCCGTCACGCTTCACAGGAACGCGTAAAAGCACTTTCTCAGAACTCATGATCAACGTATCTTTCACGTCATCATACGTAAAACGAGATAGGTGCTGAGCTGTGTCTGCTTTCCCTGTTTGAGGAGAATAGAACAAATAAATCCAGTGATTCTTATTATATTCTGGGTCGATATTAACCCCCATTAAACCATATTCGAATTTAGAGAATACGTCCAAATCAGCTACGACTTTCGTCTTGCCCTTCTTCGGATCGTACATCTTTAATTTACCTTTACGCTCACCAAAAAACACTTTTCCAGCATCCGTCACCGCTAATTCTGTCGGCTCATCTAAATTGCGATCTAAGGTGATTTTCGTGAAACGATTCTCCTCTGGAGCTAATTCTGAACGTAATTTTTTCGTGTAATCTTGTGGACGACCTGAAGCTAACCATTGTAATCCACCCCAAATATGTTGCACCACGATAGGCTCTTCAAATGACTCGTGTGTATGTCCCCAGTTCGTATAGAACGCGCGACCACCATCGTATTCGTGGTACCAAGCCATTGGGTGGAAATCCCCCATTTTACCATCTGTATACGATTTCTCGTCTAATGTCAATAATACATGAACGTCTTTGTTAAAGTTCTTTGTATCGTAGAATTCATCTGTGCGATCAAAGGTTTCTGGCATGTGTGCCGTTGAAATGTGGGTGCGATCTACCGCCGTGAACTTACCTTTCTGTACGTTTGGACGACCTGGGTGAGAAGCGAATTGACCACCCGCTAATTTTGTGTACCAGTTCCAATCGTATTCCGTATCCGTCGCTGCGTGAATCCCCATGTAGGCCCCACCCGCTTGGATATACCGTTCAAAAGCGATTTGTTGCACGTCATTTAAGACATTACCCGTCGTATTTAAGAACACCACGATGCGGTATTGTTTCAAATTTTTCTCCGTGAAATTGGTGGCATTTTCCGTTGTATCTACGGCAAATCCTTTTTCTTTGGCCATCTTAAACAAGGCGATTTGGCCAGGTTTGATGGATGAGTGGCGGAAGCCTTTCGTAGAAGAGAAAACTAAGATTTTCTTGCCAGCTAATGGGTTTGCTGCCTGTGCAAAAACAGAAAGCGTTGAAACCACTAAGGCGATAATGAGTGTGATTCGGAAGATTCCGAACGAGGTATTTTTCATGTTAAAAATAAATAGGTTTGGGACAAAGTTAGGGCAAAACAGAAATTTTCGGCTACATTTAAGAAAAAATTTATCAAATCAAGCTATGAAAAAATATATCGCAACATTGGCGCTCGTATTCGCCTCTTTCTTTGCCTTTTCTCAAGCCTCTTGCTGCTTCGTGAAGAAGGATGGCATGCAGCTTTTGGCCTCAAATAAAGCCTTTATTAAATCCCATGCCCTACCGAAAGCTTACCACCATGTGAGCAAAGCTGGTGGCGTGATGGTTGAGTTCAAAACGCCGGATGATCAGATGGCCAAAGGATTCTACATTCCAGCTGATAAGCCGACTGATATTACCTTATTCGTTTTCCAAGAATGGTGGGGCCTAAATGACCACATCAAAAGAGAAGCAGAACATTTCTACAGCACTTTAGGCAATGTCAACGTATTAGCGATCGACATGTACGATGGAAAAGTAGCCACTACGCGTGAAGATGCTGCGAAATATATGGGCGGTGCAAATCCAGCCCGTTTAGAAGCCATTATCAGAGGCGCCATTGCCTACGTAGGTCCGAAAGCGAAGATTGCGACGGTGGGCTGGTGTTTTGGCGGATCTTTATCCTTAAAAGCATCCATCTTAGCTGGAAAACAAGCAGCGGCTTGTGTGATGTATTATGGTATGCCGGTGAAGGATGTGGAGCAATTGAAATTATTACAGACGGATGTGTTAGGCCTTTTTGCGGGTAAGGAGCAATTTATCAACCCGGCGGTCGTGAAGGAATTTGAAGCCAATATGAAAACGGCTGGCAAAGGAATTCAAACAAAGATCTTCGATGCGGAACACGCTTTTGCGAATCCATCTAACCCTAATTTTGACAAAGCCGCGACCGAAGAGGCTTGGGGAATGGCAATTAATTACTTCAAAGCTCGATTAAAATAATGCGCTATCTCATTTTGCTCTTATGTGTAGGTATGTTAGCCGGTTCCTGTGCAAGTCGCCGCTACCAAGCAAAACCCTACAAGAAGAAATGGTCCTTATTTAAGAAAAATGCCTGCGACTGTCCTAATCTCCGATAAGGGGATTTAGGGCAGATGCAGCTAGCGAACCGGGCGCTAAGCCTTGCAGCCAACGCTGGCGATCGGCCTCTTGGTTCGGATTTTGCGGTTCCATTACACGCGCCTCCGCATCCATATAAATAATAGTCATTACCTCCCGCATTTTAGACGATTCATTACCTGGCGCATTATGCAGGGTCCAGCCTAAATGAAAGGTGGCATCACCAGCTTTCATCGATTTTTGGGCGACGATTTCATAACCCTGTTTAGCCACATAGTCTCCAATTAAAGCCTCTGATTCATCCGAAATTTCTAGCTTAGGCAGGTCAGCGCCAGCAGATTTCGAGGCAAACGTGAGCATCCCCATTCCTTCCTCTATGTCTACCAAAGGCATCCACATCGTTACGGTTTTAGGCGTATCGATGGGCCAATAATATTGATCTTGGTGCCAAGGCGTATGGCCTCCGCCTGGTTCTTTAAAAAGTGCCTGATCGTGGTACACACGGACATTTTTGACTCCTAATAACTGCGCAGCGACCGAAGCGAAGCGATTCGCAAGTGTGAATTCTTTCACCGTTTCCGATGATTCCCACAGATTCATCATCTGTAAAAATGCTTTCCCATAGGTATCTCGCTCTTCCATCGGTTTTTGTTGCGCTCTAAAATCATCCGCCCAATCCAAGATGGCCTGGCGGTAGGGTTGCAATTCTTCCGCAGAGATCAGCGATGGAATATACACGTGGCCATTTTCAGCGAAATAGGCTTGGTGTTCAGGCGATACGGGCAAGGGCAAATGCAGCATTTTTTTTCTTGCAAAGATTTCTAAAATTTATTCCTACTTCTACCTTTATTTTGGCCAAAAAAGATGCAATTTTACCCTTCCACGATTCAAAGTATCCCAAAAGGCTAAAATTAAATGAAAGCGCAACGCGAACACCTTTCTTCTGGATTTCAAATTAAGCATGTGAAACAGGCGCGCTTTGACGCTCCGTACCATTTCCATCCAGAGCTGGAGTTGACCTTGATCATCGCTGGCGAGGGTAAGCGTTTCATTGGAAATCAGATCAGTGACTTCAGACCGGGCGACTTAGTTTTATTAGGCGAAAACCTCCCGCATTGCTGGCAAAACCACCGCAAGGACTGGTTGACGGAAGAACCAGCAGCAGATGGCGCACAAGCACTCGTCATCCATTTTCGACGCGATTTTCTAGGCGAAGATTTTCTTTCCAATGAGGCCTGCGCGGGTTTGAAAAACCTATTTGAAAAGGCAAAAACCGGATTTTCCATCGTTGGACCTACCCAGGATAAAATCGCAAGGGATATGCTGGCCTTGGTGGATATGCCCCCTTTCCCCCGTTTACTCGCTTTCCTGCAAATTCTTCACACGATCGGAATTTCCACGGCGGATGTACAGCCTATCGATACGACGGAAGGCAACTATGCGATCGCGGAGGGCGATTTAGAACGTATTAATCGAGTCTACGCTTACGTGATTGCGAACTATACCCAGGAAGTGCATTTGGATGAGGTAGCTCATTTAGCCAATATGACAGAGACGGCTTTCTGCCGTTATTTCAAGAAAGTGACGAACAAGACTTTCGTAGAATTGGTAACTGAGTTTCGAGTGAAGCACGCCTGCACGCTGTTGCGCACCACGAATAAGCCGATGATAGAGGTGTGTTTTGAGAGCGGTTTTGGCAACATCTCCCATTTCAATAAGCAGTTCAAAGCCTGGATGAATACGCCTCCGCTACAATACCGAAAAATGGTGAACGAGTGGCATTAAGCCTTTTTCTTCTCAGGAAAAGCCACGCTTAGTAATATACTAATCGTTAATATTCCCACGATAACACCTAGGGAAGAAAGTGTCCCAAACCCCCACTCCTCTAACTTCGAGTGAGCTAACATTTTTCCGCCCACAAAGCTCAGTAATACGCCTAAACCCATCGGTAAGAAGCGGAATAAGCCCATTAAACTAGAGAGGAAGAAGAACAACGAACGCAAGCCCATCACGGCAAAAACGTTCGAGAAGAAAACGATGTATGGGTCTTTCGAAATAGAGAAAATCGCTGGAATGGAATCTACGGCAAATAAAATATCCGTGAACGCAATCACTACCACTACCACGAAAATGGGTGTAATGAACAATTTGCCCGTTTTCTTCATGCGAACAAAGAAGTGACCAATCACGTTTCTTCGGTACACATTGAAAAAACGAGATAGCAAACGAACGACAGGATGATTCGCCGTATCAATCTCCTCCTCCTCGTGTTTCGAGAACAAAATCTTCACCCCAGTATAGACTAAGAAAGCTCCAAAAACGTAGATAATCCAATCAAACTTCTGCAACAAGGCAGCGCCTAAGAAGATGAATACCAAGCGTAAAATAATCGCTCCCAAGATCCCCCAAACGAGGATTTTCTTGTAGTAGCGCTTTTGAACACCAAACGAGTTAAAGATCAAAATAAAGACGAATACGTTATCTGCAGACAAGGAATATTCCACCAAATAGCCGGTGATAAACTCCAAGGACATGTTGTTTTGAAAAGCGGCCAAAGCCTCGTAATATGGGCCATTTCCTAAGTCGATGTGAGAGGCATAGGCCTGTTGCACCGCCTTAAGGCTTTGCATATCCGTAATCCCATGCACCATCGCGCCATTATAGCCTAGGAAAATATAGAAAATGATCGCTAATAAAACCCACATCCCGGTCCAGAAACCGGCTTCTTTGAAAGTTACTTCTTCACTGGTATCCTTTTTAAAGATGCCTAGGTCGATTAACATGACAGCCATCACACCCACTGAAAAAAGAAGAAAAAATAGCGTTTCGCTCATAAATATTTAATTTTACACTTTGGCCGCACAAAGGTCGCAAAAATAGCTTAGAAAAAATATGTACGAAGGTAAAAAGGTCATCGTCGTTATGCCCGCCTACAAGGCAGCGCTAACCCTGGAGAAAACATACCATGAAATCCCGCACGATTGGGTGGACGAGGTGATTTTAGTCGATGATCACAGCCCGGATAATACGGTAGAAGTGGCGAAGCAAGTGGGCATAAAGCACGTCATTCGCCATGATAAAAACCTGGGTTATGGAGGAAATCAGAAGACCTGCTATACGAAGGCTTTGGAGCTTGGCGGTGACATCGTCATCATGTTGCATCCAGATTACCAATACACACCCATGCTTTTAAAAGCGATGATTTCGATCATCGGAAATGGCTTGTACCCTGTCGTTTTCGCGTCCCGTATTTTAGGTAAAGGGGCACTAAAAGGGGGCATGCCTATTTACAAGTACATCGCGAATCGCTTATTGACTTTATTCCAAAATATCTTAATCGACCAAAAGCTTTCCGAATACCACACCGGTTACCGTGCGTTCTCGAAAGAAGCTTTGGAAGCCGTGAAATTCACGAAATGTGACGACGATTTCATCTTTGATAACCAAATGGTCTTACAGCTTTTCTGGAAAGGTTTCGAAGTAGGCGAAGTAACTTGTCCGACGAAATACTTCGACGAAGCCTCCTCGATCAACTTCAAACGTAGCTCGATTTATGGATTGGGCGTACTTTGGTATTCTGTCCGTTACCGCCTCGCGAAGTGGGGATGGAAATGGGATTTAATGAGCTAATAAAAAAGCCTCAGACTTTCGACAGATCTGAGGCTTTTTGCTTTTAGAAGCGTATGCTCGCCCCTAGTAAGAAATTAAATCCGGCTTGCGGATAATAGAAATTCTCCGTCGTCGTAGCTCCCGCATAACGATAAGAATACGTATATCCATTCGAGGAATACTGTTCGTTCAGTACGTTATTTAATAATAAGGTGAAAGCTGGACCTTTCTTCAACGTATATTTCAAGCGAATATCTTGAGTCGTATAGGCCTTGATTGAACGTGCCTCGTCTGAGGTATTGTCCAAATATTGTTTCCCCACATATTTACTTAATAGGCTGGCTTCGAAAGAACCTACTGAATAGGTTACTGTATTTCCCGCAATGACAGCTGGCGAATAAGCGATATCGGTATTTCCGTGATTAATGACGATTTGATCATAGGTATCATAGTCGGTCATTTTCTCCCGGAAATTACGAATACGGTTTTGGCTTAGCGTCACATTACCATTCCAAAGAAGGTGCTTCGAAATCTGATAATTTAAGGATGCCTCCACGCCCAGGCGATAACTTGATTCCACATTCGTTCGAATCGCATCCCCTGTCGAATTAACCGCTCCAGTTAAAACCAACTGATCTTGGTAATTCATAAAATATCCATTTATCTGTAATCCATAACGACGACCTGAACGCTCATACCCTAGCTCATAATCTTGCAAGTATTCCGGGCGAGGGTTTCCTGCCGCATTATCCACGAAATCTTGGCGACTCGGCTCTTTGCTTCCAGCGGAAACCGAACCGTATACTTTCGATTTTTCTGAGAGTTGATGTGTTAGTCCAAATTTGGGATTAAAAAATGAATAGCTATTGTCCGAATTCAAATTCAAAAACTTATCAGCTGTTCCAAACATACGGTAGCCTACCGTCCGGTATTGGACATCCACGTAGGCATTCCAAGCACTAGACAGATTGATATTCCCCTTTGCATATAGGTTTAAATCCGTTTTTTGAGATCTGCTTCGATACCATTCTCTTCCAGGATATGGATCTTGCAACACCCCAAAATGACGACCCACATAGCGATTCCACGCGCCGCCAAAGGTGAATTTTATTTTTTGAGAACCGGTATAATTCAACGCAAAAGTCGATCCATAGAAATCATTATCTAACCACTTGCGGCGAATGACATCTACGCTACGTAAGGAGTTGGCAAAACCATAAGTGATTAAATCCGCTGCCGGCTTGAATTCCTCATAGTATCCTCGACCATAGGTATAATGAGCATTCAAATCAAGGTTCCAGGCCTCCGTCAACCGGTGATTTGTGATGAGCTGAAAGTGATCCTGCGCATAATTATCGGTCTGATTATCGTAGGTATAGTAGTTATAGGTACGACCACTTTTCAATAAATTATCGGCATCTTGAGGGCTTAAATAATTTCTGTCAATAAAGGCCTGCATATCAGCCACAGAACCCGTGATTCTACTTTCAGGAGTACCATACCAAGACTGGTAGGTCTTTTCATTACCGGTAAAGTAGTTAAAACGGGCGAAGCTTTTCTTGCCAAAATACCCCGCAGAAAAATAAGCCGAAAGCAAATTAGACGAAGCACGATCAATAAATCCATCAGAAACGATGCGCGACAAACGACCGTCTAATGTAAATTTCCCACCTAACAAGCCAGAACCACCTTTAATCGTTGTTTTTAGCGTTCCAAATGACCCACCAGAGGCATGTACTTCCCCGTAAGCTTTGGACTCAAAAGTATTCGTTTGCATATTCACCGATCCACCAAAAGCACCTGCTCCGTTCGTCGAAGTCCCTACTCCACGCTGGATTTGGACTGAATTCACAGAACTAGCAAAGTCTGGCATATTCACCCAAAAGACCCCCTGTGACTCCGAGTCGTTAATGGGAATACCATTCACCGTTACATTCACACGCGTCGCATCGGAACCTCGAATACGAATCCCCGTATAACCTACCCCTGCTCCAGCATCGGATGTCGTCACGATGGAAGGTGTGAAATTCAGTAACTGAGGCATGTCTTGGCCTAAATTCGATTTCCCTACTTCTTCCGCAGACATATTCGAATAAGCCATCGCCGAATTTTCATCCGCCCGAGTGGCGCGAACGACCACTTCATCTTGTAAATAATTGGATTTTTTCAGCGCAATGCTGTTTGACTGCGAGGCCTTGACCTCCACCGGATCGTAACCCACGAAACGAACCTGAAGCACGGCATCTGAAGGAGCTGAGAGAATGAAATGCCCTTTCGCATCCGTGACATTTCCTTTCTGACTTCCTTTCACGGAGACGGAGGCACCCCATAAAGGAGCTTTGGTATCCTGATCGAAAACAAGACCTTGGATTTTTTGCGCAAAGAGACTTTGCACACACACAATAAGCGTAATAATAAGCGTTGTTGCCTTTTTCATTTTTTTGAAATTTTAGCAACAGGTAAAGGAGCCAAATCCTGTTATGATTTAACTTTTTAACCCTTACATTGATGATTTTTTTGAGTTTTCAGCGCTAAAAACTCGACAAAATCCCTTCGACGGCACTACCCGCATCAGGTTCAATGGGTATAATCTCAGCCTTTTTTAGGGGCACCCCTTTTTGTAGATGCACAAAGATACAAAATTTCCTACCTTTGCAAGCCCTACGTAAATTTTGTAGGGGATTTTTGCACGTATGATCGTCAAAGAATTTCTAAGTATCTACCAGAACGATGGAATTGTCCAAAGCATTTCTGACAAGATAACTACGTCCAAACCGGGCGAATCCCTCCACCTAAAAGGCCTTTGCGGCTCTCTCGACACGGTTTTAATGTCTGCTCTTCTAAAGGAGAAGGAGCCGTTCTTGATCATTTGCGAGGAAAAAGAGGAGGCACAGTACATCTATAACGACCTGCAGGCACTCATCGGCGACACGGCCGTGCCCCTATTTACGATGTCCCACAAGAAACCCGACCAATGGGAGGAAGTGGACAACGCGAATGTCTTGTTGAGAGCTGAAGTGCTGAATATTTTGAGTAATTATTCAGGCCAAAGCCTCGCCATCGTCTCCTACCCAGCTGCGATGACCGAGAAGGTGATTAACCGAAAGTCTTTAGTGAAAAACACCCTATCCATTCGGGTAGGCGATAAAATAGACCGCAATTTTGTGGCCGAAACGCTGAATGAATACGATTTCGAACGTACGGATTTCGTCTACGAAGCGGGTCAATACTCCGTTCGCGGGGGAATTTTAGACGTATTTTCTTACGCAGCGGAATATCCCTATCGACTTGATTTCTTCGGCGATGAAGTCGAAAGTATTCGAACTTTCCACCCAGAAACCCAGCTATCCATTCAATCCGTTTCGGCGATGCACCTCATTCCCGATGTGCAGACAAAGCTGGTTCAGGAAACGCGGGAATCCTTTTTTACTTACTTGCCGGAAAATACGAAGATCTGGATCAAAGATTTGAGCATCCTCAGTGATGTCTTAACAGAGAACTTTGAGAAGGGCACGATGGTCTACGAGGTGAATTCTTCTTCGGATATCAATCTATTGAACAAACCAGAGGAGCGCTGGGAAACTGCAAAGACGATCAAAAAATCGTTGCAGGGATTTGTCTGTGTGGAGTTTGGCAAACGATCCCATCTGAAAAATTCGGAGACGATTGTTTTCCCTTCGAAGAATCCAGGGGCCTTCCAAAAAGACTTCGAAC